>ONVR01000083.1 GCA_900321335.1 uncultured Eubacteriales bacterium
CGCATGCACAGCGACGTGCCTGTCAGCAGCGCCGTGTTGACCAGCATCCGTTTTTCTCTGCCCATGATCCACCTCCGAAAGCCCGTACTCCCTACGAATATATGCGCGGGCAGCCCGAGGCATGAGACGCACAGACGCAAAAAAACCGCCGGCAGCTGCCGGCGGCTCTTCGTATTTGTTTTTATTCCACGGTCACGGATTTTGCCAGATTTCTGGGTTTGTCGATGCTGCAGCCCCGCATGAGAGACACATAGTAGGCAAACAGCTGCATGGGGACGATCGCCAGACTGGGCAGGAACAGATCCATGGCGTCAGGAATGACGATCATGTTGTCGGAGACCTTTGCCAGATCCGCCGCGTTTTCCTCCGTGGTGATGGAGAGGATCTCCGCGCCTCTGGTTTTGACCTCGACAATGTTGCTGACGGTCTTGGGCACCAGCGGCGTGTAGGAGGCCACGGAGATGACCAGACGGCCCGGCTCGATGAGGGAGATGGTGCCGTGCTTGAGTTCTCCCGCGGCATAGGCCTCGGAGTGGATATAGGAGATCTCCTTGAGCTTCAGCGAGCCCTCCAGGGACAGGGCGTAGTCGATGTTGCGGCCGATAAAGAAGATGTCCTCCTTGTTGAAGTAGATGGAAGCCAGGTACTGGATCTGATCCACGTTGTCCAGCAGCTTTGCCAGCTTCTCCGGCAGCGCCTCCAGCTCCCGCACCGCCCAGTCGTACTTTTCCGGCGTTACGGTGCCGCAGATCTCCGCCATGTACAGGGTCAGCAGATACGTCACCGCCAGCTGCGTGCTGTAGGCCTTGGTGGTGGCCACGGCGATCTCCGGACCCGCCCAGGTATAGAGCACGTCGTCGGACTCCTCAGCGATCACGCTGCCCACCACATTGACGATGGACAGGATTCGCGCTCCCAGCTTTTTAGCTTGGCGCAGAGCGGCGATGGTGTCCGCCGTGGTGCCGGACTGGCTGATGCAGATCACCAGGGTGTTTTCGTCCACCAGTGGATCGCAGTACCGGAACTCCGAGGCCAGAGCCACTTCCACGGGCTTGCGCACCAGCTTTTCCATGTTGTATTTGGCCACCATGCCCACGTGATAGGAAGAACCGCATGCCACGATGTAGATCTTGTGGAGATTTTTTACGTATTCCGGCGTCAGCCGGATGCCGTCGAGCACCACCCGGCCGTCCTTGAGCCGGGGAGAGATGGTCTTGCGGACCGCGTCGGGCTGCTCCATGATCTCCTTGAGCATAAAGTGCTCGTAGCCGCCCTTCTCTGCGGCGGACACGTCCCAGTCCACGGTGGAGACGGGCTTTTCGATCCGCTCCAGCTCCGCGGAGTACAGCTGTACGCTGTCGGCCTTGATCTCAGCGATCTCTCCATCCTCCAGATAGATCACGTTTCTGGTGTACCGGAGCAGCGCCGCCACGTCGGAGGCCAGCAGGTTGCAGCCGTCCCCGATGCCCAGCACCAGGGGGCTCTCCTTCCGGGTGGCGATAATGGTGTCGGGAACGTCCTTGCAGACGATGCCCAGGGCGTAGGAGCCCTCCATCCGGCGGGTGGCCTCCGCAACGGCCTTGAGGATATCATCGTCATAGTAGTAGTCGATCATGTTGGCGGCCACTTCCGTGTCCGTCTCCGACTTGAAGGCGTAGCCCTTGCCGATGAGAAACTCCCGGAGCTTTGCGTAGTTTTCGATGATGCCGTTGTGGACCACGGCCAGAGAGCCGTGAAAGCTCAGATGGGGGTGGGCGTTTGTGTCCGTGGGCTGACCGTGGGTGGCCCACCGGGTGTGGCCGATGCCCACGGTGCCGGGAAGGGTTTTGCCACCGTCTGTGAGCTTGCTCAGCTCCTCCACGTAGCCCTTCGTCTTGACGACGTTGAGATCCTTGCCGTCGCAGACCACAACACCGGCGGAGTCATAGCCCCGGTATTCCAGACGGGCAAGGCCGTCGAGCAGAACGGGCGCAGCCTCACTGTGCCCTGCAAATCCAACGATTCCACACATGTTTCCACAATTCCTTTCTGCCTGGTTTCAAAGCAGTCTTTACAGGATGCTGACCACCCGGCGTACAGCCTCTTCGGTGGCCGCCGCGTCGCCGAAAGCAGTCACCCGGATAAAGCCCTCGCCGGAGGGGCCAAACCCGGCGCCGGGGGTGGTGATGACGCAGGCCTGGGTGAGGATCTTGTCGAAGAACTCCCAGGAGCCGTAGCCCGCCGGGGTTTTGAACCACACGTAGGGGGAGTGCTCGCCACCGTAACAGGTCAGGCCCGCCTGCTCAAAGCCCGTTTTGATGACCCTGGCGTTATTGAGATAGTAGGCGATGGTCTGCCGGATCTGCTGCTGTCCCTCGGGAGAGTAGACGGCCTCCGCCGCCCGCTGGATCACGTAGGGCACGCCGTTGAACTTGGTGCACTGCCGCCGGTTCCAGAGGCTGCCAATGCTTACGCCGCCCCGCTCCAGTTCCTTGGGGATCACGGTGAAGGCGCAGCGGTTGCCGGTGAAGCCCGCAGTCTTGGAGAAGCTGCGGAACTCAATGGCGCAGGTCTTGGCCCCCTCCACCTCAAAAATGGAGTGGGGAAGAGACGGATCGGTGATAAAGGCCTCGTATGCCGCGTCAAAGAGGATCACGGAGCCGTTTTTATTGGCGTAGTCTACCCAGACCTTCAGCTGCTCTTTCGTGGCGCAGGTGCCCGTGGGATTGTTGGGGGAGCAGATGTAGATGATATCCGGCGTCCGCTCCGGCAGCTCCGGGAAAAAGCCGTTTGCCTCCGTGCAGGGCAGGTATACAAGGTCAGACCAGAAGCCCGCCTCCAGGTAGTCCCCGGCCCGTCCGGCCATAGCGTTGGTATCCACGTACACGGGGTATACGGGGTCGCACACCGCCACCACGTTGTCCCGGGCGAAGATGTCACCGATGTTGCCGCAGTCGCTCTTGGCGCCGTCGGAGACGTAGATCTCGGCGGGAGAGATGTCCACGCCCCGGGCCTTGTAGTCATGCTCGGCAATGGCGCTGCGGAGGAAATCGTAGCCGATCTCGTCGCAGTA
>ONVR01000123.1 GCA_900321335.1 uncultured Eubacteriales bacterium
ATCCCCGATTTCCGCAGTGTCGACGGCCTGTACAACCAGAAGTATAAATATCCCCCGGAGACGATCATCAGCCATTCCTTCTTTGAGCGGGACCCGGAGGAGTTCTACCGCTTTTACCGGGACAAACTCATCATCAAGGGCGCAAAGCCCAACGCCGCGCACCTGCGCCTGGCGGAGCTGGAGCGGCAGGGAAAGCTCAAAGCCGTCATCACCCAGAACATCGACGGCCTGCACCAGCTGGCCGGGAGCCGGAACGTGCTGGAGCTCCACGGCTCTACCCTGCGCAATTACTGCCTGCGCTGCGGCAGGACCTACGGGGTGGAGGCCATAGAAAACTGCACCGGCGTGCCCAAATGCACCTGCGGCGGCACCATCCGCCCCGACGTGGTGCTCTACGAGGAGGGCCTGGACAGTGAGATCCTGCAAAAGAGCGTCCGGGCCATCGCCGAGGCCGACGTGCTCATCGTGGGCGGCACCTCTCTGGTGGTCTACCCCGCCGCGGGGCTGATCAACTACTACCGGGGGAATAAGCTGGTGCTCATCAACAAGAGCCCCACGGCCTACGACAGCCAGGCAAACCTGCTCATCAGCGAGAAGATCGGAGAGGTGTTCTCCCAGGTCTGAAAGGTTTACATAAAACAAATGAGAGGAAGGATCCCATGGATGAGATCAGACAGGTAACCCATATTGACAACGTGCGGCTCTCCGACGACGGCAGCAGCGTGGTCATCATTGACCAGACCAAGCTGCCGGGGCTTATGGAGTACATCACCCTGGAAACGCCGGAGCAGGTGTATGACGCCATTTACCAGCTGAAGATCCGGGGCGCCCCCGCCATCGGCATCTGCGCGGGCTACAGCATTTACGTGCTGGCCAAAAAGATCCGGGCGGCGGACTACGACGGGTTCTACGCGGAATTTCACCGGCTCAAGGAGTATCTCAACGCCTCCCGCCCCACGGCGGTGAATCTGAGCTGGGCCCTCAACCGGATGGAGGGTGTGGTCACCGCAAACCGGGAAAAGCCCGTGCCGGAGATCCTGGCGCTGCTGGAGAAGGAGTGCAAGGCCATCCACCAGGAGGACATTCAGATGTGCCGGGCCATCTCCGAATACGGCCTGTCCCTGCTCAAGGACGGGGACGGGGTGCTGACCCACTGCAACGCGGGTCCCCTCGCCACCTCTCAGTACGGCACGGGTCAGGGACCCTTCCTGCTGGGCCGGGAAAAGGGCATGAACTTCCACGTTTTCGCCGATGAGACGCGGCCCCTGCTCCAGGGAGCCCGGCTGACCTCCTTTGAGCTGCAGAAGGCCGGGGTGGACGTGACGCTGATCTGCGACAATATGGCCAGTATTGTGATGAAAAACGGCTGGGTCCAGGCCTGCATGGTGGGCTGTGACCGGGTGGCCGCCAACGGGGACGCCGCCAACAAGATCGGCACCAGCGGCGTGGCCATTCTGGCGAAATACTATGGCATCCCCTTCTACGTGCTGGGACCCACCTCCACCATCGACATGAACTGCGCCACCGGCGCGGATATCAAAATCGAACTCCGGGACCCGGAGGAGATCAAGACCAAGTGGTATGAAAAGCCCATGGCTCCCGACGAGGTCAAGTGCTACAACCCGTCCTTTGACGTGACGGATCACGAGCTGATCACCGCGATCATCACAGAAAAGGGTATCTGCCGCGCCCCCTACACCGAGAGCCTGAAGGCGCTGTTTGCGGACAAATAACAGACAGGAGGAAACTGGAATGGCAATTATCACGTCACCCTCCGCCTGCATTCAGGCGGATCCCGAGCAGATCTCCAAGGTGGTGCTCATGCCGGGAGACCCGCTCCGGGCAAAGACCCTGGCGGAGACCTATTTCACCGACACCGTTTGCTTCAACACCGTGCGGAACATGTTGGGCTTTACCGGCACGTATAAGGGAAAGCGCGTGTCTGTCATGGGCAGCGGCATGGGGGTGCCCTCCATGACCCTGTACGCCCACGAGCTGTACAACTTCTTCGGCGTGGAGACGATCCTGCGCATCGGCTCCGCCGGCGGTCTGGCAGAGCGCACTCACGTGCGGGATCTGGTGCTGGCCATGAGCGCCTGCACCAACTCCAACTTTGCCAGCCAGTACGACTTCCCCGCGACGCTGGCGCCCACGGCGGACTTCGGCCTGCTGTACAAGGCTTACAGCCTGTGCGCGGAGAAAAACATCCCCGTGGACGTGGGCCCCGTGCTCACCACAGACCCCTTCTACAACGCCAATCCCCACGCCAACGAGCGGTTCCGGGATATGGATATGCGCTGTGTGGAGATGGAGACGGCGGGGTTGTATCTGGAGGCCATGGCCAGCAAAAAGCGGGCCCTGTCCATCCTGACCATCTCCGATCATATCTTCTCCGGAGTGGAGCTGACCGCCCAGGAGCGGCAGGACAGCTTTACGGACATGATGGAGATCGCCCTGGACACGGCCCTGTACGCCCTTGGGGAATGAGGCCGAAAGCGGCGCCATCCGATTTACCTTGTGCAAAACGACGCGGCATGCGAAAAGCATGCCGCGTCGTTGTTTGTTATCTCAGCTCTGGGCGGTCTCCGGTACGCACAGCTCAAATACCAGATCCGTGCCGGTTTCAGACTGATCCTCGTGCCAGGTAAAGCTCCCGTCCGCGTTGAAGACGATGGTCCCGGTGCCATCCGCATACACCGTGTCCTCGCTTTTGACCTCGCCGCTCTCGTCATAGACCAGGTTTGCCTTGCTGCTGCCGGAATAGTGGATGGTCATGGTCTCCGTGTCCAGCCGCCCCACGATGATCCAACGGGTCAGTTCCCAGGCGCTGCTGCCCCAGTCGATGGTGATCCACGCCTCGTCGTAGCCGAAGCACTCGATCTGCCCGTGGGCCCTGTCACACATGTATTCCCCGACAACGTTCATCACGGGATTCTGCCAGTCGGGATCCTCCTGAAACACCGCGACGAAATCCGCGCTCTCGTCCAGCAGCACGGTGATCTGAGGCTCGGTGGAGAAGTCCTCGCCGTTTTTGGTCCATTTCACGAATTCGCTGCCGGCGTCCGGCCAGGCCACAAAGGTGTGGGCGGCAGGCTCGGCCAGGTTGATCTGGGCCGACTGGAAGGGATATTCCGGATCGATCTCCGGCGCCGTCTCGCCCTCCGCGTATTCAAAGTTGCCCCGTCCCTCCGTGTTGACGGAGAC
This sequence comes from uncultured Eubacteriales bacterium, assembly GCA_900321335.1. Lineage (GTDB taxonomy): Bacteria > Bacillota > Clostridia > Oscillospirales > Oscillospiraceae > RUG678. The sequence goes on from ONVR01000123.1 coordinate 3,205, forward strand.
AAAGATCGTGGCATCCGGCAGATCCATGGGCGTGAAGTGATAGGTCTCGCCGCCTTCTACCGTCAGCAGCAGGCCGTCTTCGCCCTCCTCGGAGACGGTGACCACAAAGGGCTCGGCGCTGTCATCCCAGGCGTTCAGATCGCCGTGCAGGGTGTTCCCCTCCTGGGTGACCGCCCAGCCGCTGCTGAAATCCCCGATCATGACTCCGACGTACCAGCCGGGCTCGTCAATATCTTCCACCCACGTGACGGTGAGCACGTTTTCCGCCTCGTCCGAGAAGTAGCCCTGACGGGTCCATTCCTTGTTCTCAGGCGCCGTGCTCTTTCCACCGCAGGCACACAGCGCAATCAGCAGGCAGAACGCGAGAAGCAGACAGATCGTTCTTTTCATCTTTATTCTCCTTTGTATCGGATGGATGGGCAGAAAGCGGCGGTACGGCGACTGTGCCGTCCGGGCCGGTTCCGCCATCCCCCGCGCCGGCATTGTCAGTTCCCGGGGAAAGACAGCGGCGGCAGGTACTTTATTATAGTCACTGCCGCCGTGGACTGTCAAGCCTCTTTTGCCCGGGCTTACAGGCCGAATACAAAGATGTAGGCGGAGGCAAAGGCCTCCCGGATGAAATAGTTGATCCGCAGGGTCGTCATGGAGGTCCTGGCCGCCACCCCGGTGACGGAATACCCCATGGACGCGGCGTAGCGCTTTGCCCGGTACAGGTGGTATTCGCTGGACAGGACGGCTACCCGGCCGGTGTCCCGGTTCATGGCCTCCAGAAGATCAAAGCTGTAGCGGATATTTTGTCTGGTGTTGTCCGCCTGTTCTTCCAGAATGATCCGCTCCGGGGCAATGCCGTGCTCCGTCAGATAGGTATACATGGCCCGGGCCTCGCTGATATCCTCCCCGTGCCCCTGGGAGCCTGTGACGATGGCCAGGGTGTCCGGGTGAGTCTCCATATAGGCCAGCGTCGCCCGGAGCCGGTCCATCAGGGACATGGAGGGCGTTGTGCCGTTGACCCCGGCCCCCAGTACGATCAGAAACTCCGTGTCCTCCGGGGCGTCTGTTTTTGCCGCCCGGATCACGGGCACCTCCGCCGCCGCAAAGGCGGCAAGGCAGACAAGCAGCAGTATGGTCAGAATCACAGTCAACCCTCGCTTTTTTCGCACCAACACGTACAGCAGGATCACCACGCCCAGGGCGATCAGCCCGGCGCCGGTATACAGGTGCCCGCTGATAGTTAACATAAAACTTAACCCTGCCAGGATCAGCAGCAGGGCGATGACAACGGGGATAATGGGTTTTCGCTTCATGGCGGGTCCTCCTTTATGGTTTTGGATGGAGCCAGCCTATCACACACATGCATCACAACGGCATAATCCCGGCGCTTTTTCATAGGCAAGCCGGGGTGTGCCGTCGTCGGCCAGAACCGTACCGCACCGGACGAAACCCAGCTTTTGCAGCAGGTTTTGCATGACGGTGTTGTCCGCATGGGTGTCAGCCCGCAGATGGCCGCACCGGCTGTAGGCCCATTCCAGGCAGAAGGTGCCGGCGCCCCGGCCGTTTTCCGCTGCGGCGATCCGGTGGACGACGCCGTAGGGACCCTCCGCCAGCCAGGCGGCCTCGAGGACGTCGTAGCCGGGCTCCGGACAGTTGCCCGCATCGAAATAGAAGGCAGCCAGGAGCCTGCCCTGCTCGTGACAGATATAGCTCTTGCCGGCGGCGATGTCCGCCGCGATCAGTTCCCGGGGCGGCCAGCGCCGGTCGCCCCACTGGTGGGGATTGCCGTTTGCAGCCATAAAATCCCGGGCGTGGGCGTAAAGGTCCATCAGTGCGTCCAGGTCCTCTTCCGTGGCTTTTCGGATCTGCATGGTTTACGTTCTCCTTTTTGTTTTCGGTGGGGGAAGCTCTGCCCAGGCGGCCTCCACGAGGTCCCGCAGGCGGTTTCCGTCTTCCACGTTGTCCGCCAGGAGCATGGGCTTTGCTCCCGCGTAGGGAACTTCCTCCCGGGCCAGGGGCATCCGCTCCCGAAGAGTTGGGGTGGGCCGGAGCAGAAGACGGTCGTCGTAGACGCCGCCGAAGATCTTTCCCCGGCAATAGAGAATGTACTCGCCCATCATCCCCCGGTAAGAAAGCCCGTCCAGACCGGCGAGCTGGTCGAGAATAAACGTCAGGTATCCTTTGCTGGAGGCCATAAGCTATCCCTTCCGAATGGGGTGCCGGATCACGGTTTTAAGTTTCTCCGGCGCCGTTTTTCTCGCGTCGTTCAAGTAGATCTCGTGGTGATGCCTTGTGTCGGAAATGTCAAGGGCGTATCCCTGCTCCGCCAGGAACCGATGCATAAGGCTAACGGTAACCGGTTCATCGTCATAGGGCCCCAGGTGCATGCACTGAACGCACAGACCCTCCTCCCAGGGCAGAAATTCCACGGCGGTGAGGTCGGTCTTTTTCTTGTCCGAGGCCTCTTCCACGGCCCAGCGGAAGTCCGCCTCCGTTACGAAGTCCGGCAGCCGGATCAGGGCGATCCATTGGAACGCCTCCTTGTGGGCGTAATCCACGTCCCCGCGGCCCGGCTGCCACCAGAAGCCCTCCAGCGGCGGTACCACGAAGTCAAAGAAGCCCCGGATCCGGTGGTCGCCCAGCTTGCTCATCTTGACGGTGTAGGCCACGGCGTAGAGCATGGACACGGCCTGCTTGTAAAAGCTGTCCGCCGGGTTGGGATCTCCCTGTCCACGGACCGCAGCGAAACGCATAGGCGGCACGGTGACGATGGCGGGCTTGCTCGCCGGCATGTAAAATGCCTTGTATTCCTTTTTATAGTCAAATGCCATATGAAACGCTCCCTCTCCTTACGGGCGGAACTGCAGGTCCGCCGGGGGACCGTTCCGCCAGAGACGGTAAGAGTTGACGGTCACCGGCTCCGGCTTTGCCGGGGACAAGGCCTGTTGATAGCTGCCCACAAAGGTAAAGCCGCACTTTTCGATGACCCGGTTGCTGCCCGTGTTTTCTGCCACCGCCTCGATCACCAGGGTGTCGTGCCCGTCGGCGAGCAGCCGGTCCCGGAAGGCGGCCAGAGCCTCCGTCATATACCCGTTGTTCCAGTAGGCACGGCCGGAGGCGTAGCCGATAACGGGATTGCCGTGGTGATAGCCCACCACGTCGATGGTGCCGATCAGAGCGCCCGTGGCTTTCAGCTCCAGACCGTAGCGGTAGCAGTCGGGCTTTTCGTATTCCTGCAGCCAGACCGCCACGATTTTCCCGGTATCCGCCACGCTTGCGTGGGGCTCCCAGGTGAGAAACCGGGTCACCGCCGGGTCACTGGCCCAGCAGTCGTAAATTTGTTGGGCGTCCTCTGCCCGGATGGGCCGGAGCAGCAGACGCTTCGTTTCGATTGGATCCATATGTTCTCCTTGCGTAATGCGCCGGTTGGCGGTCAGCTGCGTATGTCCTTGACCATCTTTTTATATACCTGCAGGAACATCGCCGAATCTATGTTATTTGCCACGGCATCAAAGCCACGGCTGATACAGGCTTTCGCCTCCGCGGCGCTGCTGGTGAAGATCATACACAGCTTGCCCGCGTTTTTGCATGCGGTCAGTATCCGGTCTATGGCCTGCCGGAACACGGGGGCGTCAAATTGCCCCGGAATGCCCATACTGATGGACAGATCAAAGGGGCCGATAAAGATGCCGTCAATGCCGTCGATGGCCGCAATGGCCTCGATGTCTGCAAGCGCCTCCCGCGTCTCGCACTGGGGCAGGAGAAGAACCTTCTCGTTGCTGCTTTGCATATAGTCCTCAAGGGTGCCCGTTGCCCACGGTTCGTTTCCGAAGCCGCTGCCACGGGCTTTTATGAAGCCTCTGTTTCCGAGGGGGGCGTATTTGCATAGATCCACCGCTTTTTTGAAGTCGTCGATCTTCGAAAGACAGGGAATAATAATACCCTCCGCGCCGCTGTCTGCGGCCCGCTGTATCTCTTTGTGCGTCACGTCTGCGACCCTTACCAAGGGCGACAGACCTTTGGCGTCCGCCGCCCGGATCAAGTCGCCGACGGGCATGGTGTCGTAGGGGCCGTGTTCGGTATCGATGACCACAAAATCCAACCCCGTATAACCCATGATCTCAACGATGGACGGCGTC
>ONVR01000172.1 GCA_900321335.1 uncultured Eubacteriales bacterium
CCGGCAGGGCACCGGCGCCAGAGCAGCACTGGTATCCGTTGACCGGGACCTGATGGTGATCCCCAGTCTGGCCATCCACGCCGACCGAAACGCCAACGACGGCGCCAGTTACAACCCCCAGACGGACATGCAGCCCCTGCTGGGTTCGGAGACGGCGAAGGGAAAGCTCCATGCGCTGATCGCCGAAACGCTGGGAATCGGACCGGGGGATATTCTGGGGTCTGATCTCTATCTGTACCTGCGTCAGCAAGGCACGGTTCTGGGGCTCGACGAGGAGTACCTCTGCGCGCCGCGGCTGGACGATCTGATGTGCGCCTACACCACGGTGCAGGGCTTCCTGGCCGGGGATAACGCCTCCATGATCCCCCTGTGCTGCGTGTTTGACAACGAGGAGGTGGGAAGCTCCACCCGGCAGGGGGCCGCCTCCACCTTCCTGCGGGACGTGCTGGAGCGGATCGCCGCCGGTACCGGCAAAGACGCAGACGCCCTCCGGGCGGCCCTGGCGGCCAGCTTTATGGTCTCCGCCGACAACGCCCACGCCATTCACCCCAACCACCCGGAGAAGTATGACGGGGACAACTGCTGTCACATGAACAAGGGCGTGGTCATCAAGCACAACGCCAACCAGCGCTATGCCACCGACGCCTATTCCGCCGCCGTGTTCCGGGCCGTGTGTGAAAAGGCGTCCGTCCCCTGTCAGACCTTTGCCAACCGGGCGGACGCGCCGGGCGGCTCGACCCTGGGCAACATCTCCATCCGGCAGGTCTCCGTGCCCACCGTGGACATGGGGCTGGCTCAGCTTGCCATGCATTCCTGCTATGAGACGGCCGGGACGGCGGACGCCGATTTTATGATCCGGGCCATGCAGACGTATTTCTCCGCAGACTACCGGGGAGACGGCAGCGTCTTCACCCTGGGCTGACGAGACAGAAGGAGGTTTTTCCATGCTGTATCGGGAATTGGGCAATACCGGCATGTCCGTGAGCGTCATCGCCATGGGCTGCGAGGGCATGACGGAGGAGAACTGCGCCATGACGGCAAAGCTCTTTGACGAGGCGGAGGCCCTGGGGATCAACTACTTCGATCTGTACGCCTCCGACCCGGCCCTGCGCCAGGCCGTGGGCAAGGCCCTCAAGGGCCGCCGGGAGAAGTTTTATATCCAGTCCCACCTCTGCTCCGTCTGGAAAAACGGCCAGTATCTCCGGACCCGGGACCTGGAAGAGGTCAAAACGGGCTTTGCCGGGATGATGGCCCTTCTGGACACGGACTATCTGGACGTGGGCATGATCCACTACTGCGACGCCATGAGCGACTGGGAGGCCATTGTGGAAAACGGGATCCTGGACTACGCCCGGGAGCTGAAAGCCGCGGGCCGGATCCGGCATATCGGCCTGTCCAGCCACAACCCGCTGGTGGCGGAGCGGGCCGTGACGGAGGGCGGCATCGAGGTGCTGATGTTCTCCGTGAACCCCTGCTACGACCTCCAGCCCGCCGGGGAGGACGTAAACGCCCTGTGGGCCGACGAGGCCTATGAAAAGCATCTGACCAACATGGACCCGGACCGGCAGCGGCTCTACGAGACCTGCCAGCGCCTGGGGGTGGGCATCACGGTGATGAAGGCCTTTGGCGGCGGCGATCTGCTCAAAAGCGACCTGTCCCCCGCCGGCGTCGCCCTGACGGTCAACCAGTGCATTCACTACGCCCTGTCCCGGCCCGCCGTCACCGCCGTTCTGGCCGGTGCCCACAGCCCGCAGCAGCTCCGGCAGAGCGCCGCCTACTGCCAGGCCTCCGATGAGGACCGGGACTACGCCGCCGCTCTGGCCTCCTTCCCGAAAATCAGCTGGAAAGGCCACTGCATGTACTGCAGCCACTGCGCCCCCTGTCCCCAGCAGATCAGCGTGGCGGACGTGACCAAGTTCCTCAACCTGGCCCAGGCCCAGCGCACCCTGCCGGAGACGGTGCGGGAGCACTACAAGGTCCTGGCCCACCACGCCGGGGAGTGTATCCAGTGCGGCGCCTGTGAGACCCGATGTCCCTTCGGCGTGGCCATCCGGGAGAACATGAAAAAGGCCGCGGCGGTCTTCGGTTATTAAAAAATCCCATGGAGCAGTTTTGCTCCATGGGATTTCTCTGTTTTCAGGTCTCACCGCAGGGCCACCCGCTTCCAGCGGCCGGTGAGAATGTGGCTGTAGCAGACGATGGCCGCCAGGGCCCAGGACATGGCCATGCTGTACCAGAGGATGGGGTAACCCACGGGCCCGTTGAGGGTATAGGCAAACAGCACCCGGCTGCCCAGCGCCGTCAGGGCGCAGAAGGTGGCCCAGAACCCCTCGCCCGTTCCCTGGAGCATGCCGTTTCCGGGGAAGTAGATGCCAAAGAGCACAAAGGCAAAGCACATAAAGCTCAGGTGCTCCATGCAGTAGGCCCGGGACTGTCCGGTGATGCCGAACACGCCGATCAGCGGCGCCCGGAACAGGTATACGATCCCGGAGAGCACCGCGGTGATGACAAAGCACATGACCAGCGTCTGGACGATGCCCTTTGCGATCCGGTCGTTTCTCCCGGCGCCCTTGTTCTGGCCGCAGTAGGTGGCCATGGTATTCTGAAAGGCCACGATGGGGATCAGACAGTAATTTTCGATCCGGCTTGCCACGGTATAGGAGGCCGTCATGGATTCCCCGTAGGAGTTGACCAGCCGCTGGAGGAAAACGAAGCCGCAGGAGACGATGACCTGCTGAATGGCCATGGGCAGGCCCACCCCCAGCAGGGTCCGGGCCACCTTGCCGTCGCAGACGAACTCCTCTTTTTTATAGCGCAGAAGTTCGTACTTCTTGTTCATGTACACAAAACCCGCCGCGCAGGAGCAGAGCTGGGACAGATCCGTGGCAACGGCGGCGCCGGCCACGCCCCACCGGAACACCGCCACAAAGAGCAGGTCCAGCAGGATATTCACCACCGAGGAGATCAACAGGAAATACAGCGTCGCCCGGCTGTCCCCCAGAGAGCGGAGGATGGCCGCCACGATGTTATAGCCAAACTGGAACACCAGCCCCACGGAATAGATGGCAAAATACGTGATGGCCATATCCAGCAGGGAGGCCGGAACGGCAATGGCGTACCGGAGAATAAACCGGCTGAAAACCACGCCGATTACGGCCGCCGCCACGCCCATAGCCAGCATGACGCATATGGCCGTGGAGGCGCCGGTGCGGAACTGCCGATAGTCCCTGGCCCCGTACTTCTGGGCCAGATACACCCCCGCCCCGGTGGAAAACCCGATGGCAAGAGCCGTAAAGAGCATGGTCAGAGCGGCGCAGGTACCCACGGCGGACAGGGCCGCCTCGCTGTGGAAATTGCCCACGATGATGGTATCCGCCGTATTGTACAGCTGCTGAAGCAGGTTCCCCGCCATGATGGGCAGGGCGAACAGCAGCACGATCTTCCAGGGCGTCCCGGTGGTCAGATCCTTCCTCACGGTCCGTCACCTCTCACAGCTCGATCTTGGCGCTGGAGCCCGCCACCGCGGGCAGACCGAACTCCTCCCGCAGCAGCTCCGCCAGGTGCAGGAGATTTGCCTCCCACTGGCTCCGCTCCGGGGCCTGGTAATCCTCAAGGGGATAGGGCTTTCCGATGGAGGCGTACTTCTCCGTACCCATTTTCCGGTAGGGCAGCAGCTGATACTGGACGATATTGCCCCTGACGTTCTCCGCCAGGAACCGGCCGATGGCCCGGATGTTGTCCTCGTCGGCGTTGTAGTCCGGAACGATGGGGGTCCGGATCACCAGCTTTTTCCCCAGCTCCCCGGCCCGGATGATATTTTTCAGGATCTGCTCGTTGCCCCGGCCGGTGATCTCTTTGTGCCGGGCGCTGTCCATGCACTTGATATCCGTGATCACCAGATCCGCGTAGGGGATCACCGCCTCCATATGCTCCGTGGGCACGTTCAGAGCCGTCTCAATGCAGGTGCCGATGGAGGCCTCCTTGCACGCCCGGAGCAGCATGGCGGCAAACTCCCACTGGAGCAGCACCTCGCCCCCGTTGAGGGTGACGCCGCCGCCGGTCTTCTGGTAAAAGCTCCTGTCCTCGGCGATGAGCTTCATCAGCCGCTCCAGCGTCATCAGCTCCCCCCAGGCCTTGATGGCCCGGGCGGGACAGGCGTCGGTACATTTCATGCATTCCAGGCAGTCCTCCTGCATGTGCACGGCAACCAGATTCCCCTCTCCGTCAAACTCGATGGGCGCGCCCCCCTTGGGGCAGACCTTGACGCAGTAGCCGCACTTGTCCTTCGTCAGGCATTTGGCCGGGTAAAAGGCGATCTGGTTTCTGGGATCGATGGTCTCCGGATTGCTGCACCAGGGGCAGTGCATATTGCAGCCCTTGAAAAAGATCTCCGTCCGGATCCCGGGGCCGTCGTGGATGGTATACTTCTGGATATTCGTAACGAGGGCGCAGGGCTCCCCGGCCGCGTTGTGGTATAACATGGTCTCACCTGTCTTTTCTCAGATATCGGAAAACTGACCGAACACCCATGGGGGATCCGGTCAGTTTCGATTGTTTCACAGCCTCACGCCATCACTCGAAGGACAGTTCCGTCCGGCCGATGATGTCGTCCTGAAGCGCCTTGTTGAGCTCCACAAAATAGGCGCTGTAGCCCGCCACCCGGACCAGCAGATCCCGGTAGTTGGCGGGGTCCTTCTGGGCGGCGATGAGCGTCTCCTGATTGGCCACGGTAAACTGGCTGTGCATGCCCTTGCGCTGGATGTACTCGTCGATCAGGGCGATGAAGTTGTCCCGCCCCGCGGTGCCCACCAGGGTGTTGGGAGAAAACTTCCAGTTGAGCAGGGTGCCGTTGGTGGCTCTGGCGTGGTCCAGCTTGGTCACGGATTTACAGATGGCGATGGGGCCACGGATATCGTGGCTGCAGCACTTGGTGTGGACGGCGCCCATGCAGTCGGACACGGGCTCAAAAGCCTTGCGCCCCTCTACGGACGCCCACTGGTTCTGGCCGTGGGCCACGTTCACCGTCACAGAATAGGCGCCGGGCTGGAAGAAGCCCCCGTGAGCGTTTTTCCGGTGCTCGATGTGCTTGCACCAGGTGTCCATGGCGAATTTGGCCAGCATATCGGCGTAATCGTCGTCGTTGCCGTAGTGGTGGACCCGGTCGGAGTTGACGTAGGCATACAGGTCCTC
>ONVR01000175.1 GCA_900321335.1 uncultured Eubacteriales bacterium
GCTGGCTGCGGCCCGGGCTACCGCCGCCGCCCAGGGACTTGAGGGACAGATCCGCTTTGTCCTGTGCGACGGACTGACGGGATGCGCTCCGGCAGACACCGTGGTCATTGCCGGAATGGGCGGAGAGACCATCGCGCATATTCTTCAAAACGCGCCATGGACCAAAAGCGGCGCACATCTGATCCTGCAGCCCCAGTCCAAACAGGACGTGCTGACTCAATGGCTCCACGACAACGGCTACCGAATTCAGGATGCCCGGCTTGTAGAGGACGAGGGAAGGCTGTACACCGTTTTCGTGGCCCAAGGCGGTCCTCCCCGGCCCATCGCCGGGCCAGAGGAGCTGTACGTCAATCGGCTGCTGGTGGAAAAGCGGGATCCCCTTCTGCCGGCGTACACGGCCTTTCTCATGGAAAGGCTGGAACGGGCATACCGGGGATTGGAAAAGGCAGCTGTGCCCCGCCCGGCGGAGCAGGCGCGGCTCAAGAGTATTCTCCATGGCCTGAAGGCCATCAAACAGGAGGCAGACAAATGGTAACGGTAAAGGAAATCTACGACTTTCTCGCCGCATACGCTCCCCCGGAGCGCAAAATGGATTTTGACAACGTGGGCCTGCTGGCCGGGTGGGAATCCCGCCCGGTGACCCGGGTGCTTGTGGCGCTGGACATTACCACCCAGGTCATCGACGAGGCCGCCCGGATCGGGGCTGAGCTGATCGTCTCCCATCACCCCATGTTCTTTGAACTCAAGCGTGTGACGGACACGGACAAGAACGGCGTCAAGGCCCTCAAGCTCATCGAAAACGGCATCAGCGCCATCTGCATGCACACCAATCTGGACGGCGCCCAGCGCGGGGTCAACTTTGCCCTGGCCAACGCCATCGGCATGACAGACCCCCAGCTTCTCACCGTCGACGGTGTGGACAGCACCGGCACCCCCTATTCCTATGGCAGGGTCGGCCACCTGGAGGCCCCCGTCCCGATAGAGACGTTTCTTGCTCATCTGAAAAAGGCCCTCAACAGCAATGGTCTGCGCTACCACGACGCCGGGCGCCCCGTCTACTATGTCGGCGCTGTGGGCGGCTCCGGCGGCAGCGATCTGGAGGCCGCCGTCGCCATGGGCTGCGACACCTTTGTCACCGCCGACGTGAAGTACGACGTGTTTCTCGACGCCAAATACTACGGCGTCAACCTGATCGACGCGGACCATTTCTGCACGGAAAACACGGTGGTCCCCGTGCTGCGGGAGGCCATCTCCCAGGCCTTCGCCGGGCTCGACGTACAGATTTCCCAATGCCACGGGCAGACGGCACAATTCTACTGAGGAGGGATTTTCCATGTTACTGGCTGTTGATATCGGCAACTCCAATATCGTCATCGGCTGTATCGAGGACGACGGTGAGATCGTGGATATTTTCCGGATGAAAACGGACATCTCCAAAACGGACGACGAATACGCCGTCAATCTGGACAGCATTCTGCGCATCGGCGGCATAGACCGGGAGAAGATCTCCGGCTCCATTATCTCCTCAGTGGTGCCGCCGCTGACCAATCTGATGCGCTCGGTAATCCGGCGTCTGACGGGCACAACGGCGCTTGTTGTGGGCGCCGGCGTGAAAACGGGTCTGAACGTGATGATCGAAAACCCTGCCTCCCTGGGGGCGGATATTGTAGCCGGCAGCGTAGCCGCCATGACCGAATACCCTCTGCCGGTCATCGTCATCGACATGGGTACGGCCACCACCATCGTCACGGTGGATCAACACGGAAACTACATCGGCGGCGCCATTCTGCCCGGCGTGGCCATCTCCATGGACGCCCTCTCCGGCGGCACCTCCCAGCTCCAGCGGGTACCCATTGAGGCGCCGAAAAAGTGTATCAACGGCGTCACCGTGGACGCCATGAAAAGCGGCGCCGTGTTTGGCACCGCCTCCATGATCGACGGGATGATCGACCGCTTTGAGGAGGAACTGGGCACGGCCTGCAGCGTCGTGGCCACCGGGGGCCTCGCCCCCATGATCATCCCCCACTGCAAGCACCCGGTGATCTGTGATGAAAACCTGCTTCTGCGGGGACTGGCGATCATATATAGCAAAAACAGAAAAAAATAACCGTTTCCCGCGTCCGGCCCAGGCCGGGCGCGGATTTTTGTCTCAGTATGCCGTTTCGACATGATTCAGTTGACGGATCGGCATTTTGGGTGTATTATTTATCTTACAGTATGAGATAATCAGGAGCGGTTCCCATGGAAATCCAAGCGTATTGTGAACAACTGATCCAGTATATGGCCCAGATACACAGCCCCGTCCTCAACACCGCAGACCGTCTGGCTCACGGAGAAGGGGCGCTTCTGATCTACCTGGCCTTCCGGCACGACGGGGCCACTGCGGGGGAATTGCGCAGTTGGCTGGACGTGGGCTCCGGCCGGGTTGCCAACGCCCTGAAGTCTCTGGAGGGCAAGGAGCTGATCCGGCGTGTACACGCCGACCGGGACGGTCGGGTGGTGGAGGTGTTCATCACCGAGGCGGGCCGGGAGCTGATCCAACGCCGCTATAACCGATTCCGGGAGGAATTGGAGGGACTGCTCCGGGAACTGGGACCCGCAGACAGCCGGGAGCTGGTCCGGATCACCGGCCGACTGTTCGATATTATACAAAACCGCAGGCAGCGTGATTGCCCCTGAGTTTTCTCTGCGTGCGTTTTCCACATTCCTGTAAAGAGGAGGTTTTCCCTATGGCAGAAAAAAGAAACTATTCCCTGATCACACCGGAGCTGCGGCAGCTGGCAAGCTACTGCCAGACGGATGGGGTCATTGACAAGGCGCTGTACACCCGCTATCAGGTCAACCGGGGCCTGCGGGACATCAACGGCAACGGCGTGTTGACGGGGCTGACGGAGATTTCCGGGATCGTGGCCAAAACACCGGAGGATAAGCCCTGTGACGGCAAGCTCCAATACCGTGGCTATGACATCAACGACCTGGTTCGGGGTTTTCTGGCTGACGGACGGTTCGGCTTTGAGGAGATCACCTATCTGCTGCTCTTCGGCCACCTGCCGGACAGGCAGCAGCTCGCGGATTTCTCCGCCATCCTCGCCGACTACCGAAGCCTGCCCAACTCCTTCGTCCGGGACATCATCATGAAGGCCCCCAGCACCGATATCATGAACTCTATCTCCCGGAGCGTGCTGACCATGTACGCCTACGACAACACCCCGGACGACATCAGCCTTCCCAACGTGCTGCGCCAGTGTCTGCAGCTGATTGCCGTGTTCCCCCAGCTTGCCCTGTACGGGTATCAGGCCTATGACTACTACAAGCAGAACAGCTCCAGCTTTTTCATCCATGACCCGCTGCCGGAGCTGTCCACCGCAGAGAATATTCTGCATATGCTCCGCCAGGACATGTCTTACACCCCCACGGAGGCCATGGTGCTGGACGTGGCGCTGGTGCTTCACGCAGAGCATGGCGGCGGCAACAATTCCTCCTTTACCACCCATGTGGTCACCTCCTCGGGTACGGACACCTACGCCGCCATCGCCGCGGCCCTGGGCTCACTGAAGGGGCCCAAGCACGGCGGCGCGAACATCAAGGTCTGTAATATGTTCCGGGAGATCAAGCAGCAGGTCTCCGACTGGACGGACGATGATGAGCTGCGCGCTTACCTTCAAAAAATTCTGCACGGAGAGGCCTTTGACCGCTCCGGCCTGATCTACGGCGTGGGCCACGCCATCTACTCCAAATCCGATCCCCGGGCCGTGATCTTCAAGGCCTTTGTGGAAAAGCTGGCTATGGAAAAAGGTATGACCGATGAGTTTGGCCTCTACAGCGCAGTGGAGCGAATCGCCCCGGAGATCATTCGCGCCGAGCGGAAGATGTACAAGGGCGTCAGCGTAAATGTGGACTTTTACAGCGGTTTTGTCTACCAGCTGTTGGGTATCCCCGAGGAACTGTTCACGCCGCTGTTTGCCATTGCCCGGATCTCCGGCTGGAGCGCGCACCGACTGGAGGAGCTTGTCAACGGCAACCGGATCATCCGCCCCGCCTATAAGTCCGTGGTGGAGGACCGGTCTTACGTTCCCATGGAAAACCGCAAATAGAGCAATAGATAAAAAAGCCCCGCCGCAGGCGCCATTTCAGGCATCGCGGCGGGTTTTCGCATCTTATGGTATTTCCAGGAGCATGGCCACGTGGGGAATGCCGTCCAGCAGAAACTCCGGGGAGATCTGCTGAAATCCCTGTCTCTCATAAAAGGCTCTGGCGTAGGTCTGGGCCTCCAGGTAAATGCGGCGGGCACCGAACTTTTCCTGCGCGGCCCGTATACCTGCCTGCAGGATCCGGCTTCCCAGTCCCTGACGGCGACGCAGGGCAATCACCCTGCCGATGGCAACCTCCTCATGCTCTGCGCCCCGGTCCAGGATCCGCAGGTAAGCGACCATCTCCTCCCCTTCTCTGCCGATGACGTGATAGGCCCGGTCATCCCGCCC
>ONVR01000261.1 GCA_900321335.1 uncultured Eubacteriales bacterium
GGAGGGACATCGTGGAGGGACATTAAAAACAAGAACCATATTCAGTTTTCAAAAAGCCTTGTAAAATCAAGGGTTTACGCCAAGGTGGTATGAAACGGCGTTGTGGATTTTGAGTCCTCCTCGTCTACCAATTCCAACACACCGGCGTTTATAAAACCTTTGACAGTATACTACAGGGAAAACCACTTTGCAAGAGCTTCCCGGCAAAAATCAGGGGCCAATGAACTTGGCCCCTGATATGATTTCAGATTTCTGAAATTACTTTACTTCGCCGAAGCGGCCCTCTCTGTAAGCGCTCATGTACTCGCAGCACAGGTCATCCAGACCCAGCATAGCCTCGGTGGCGAAAATCATACCCTGCAGATCGGTGTTCAGAGGATCGAACACGGCGCTGTCAAGGCCGGCGTTCATAGCCAGAACGGTGAAGGCCTGGTTGACGAGCTTTCTCTTGGGCAGGTTGAAGGAGATGTTTGAAACGGCGCCGGTGATGTGGATGGTGGGGTACTGCTCCTTGATCTTGGTCATAACCTCGATAACCATGGAAATGCCCTCGCCGTCGTCAGCGGTACACAGCATCTCGATCAGGGGATCGATGTGGATTCTGTTGGGAGCGATATCGTACTCCTTAGCCTTTGCCATGACCTTGTCGAACACCTTGAGTCTGTCAGCGGCGGTCTTGGGGATACCGGTATCGTCGCACAGCAGCGCAACAACTTCCCACTTGGTGCCGGAGATGGCCTTGAAGCCTACGTCCAGCTTGTCGCCCTCGCCGGAAACGGAGTTGAACAGACCGGGCTTGTTGCAGAACTTCATAGCCTCAACACAGGAGTGAACGCTGGGGCTGTCAACAGCGATGGGCACATCGGTGACTTCCTGGACGCAGTCGATGAGCCACTTCATGGCCTCCAGCTCACCCTCATTCAGGGAAGCACAGACGTCGATGAAGTCAGCGCCGGCGTCAGCCTCTTTCTTGGCGATCTCCTTGACCCACTCAGCATCTCTCTCGGCAATCGCCTTAGCCATGCGGGGGATGGAACCGTTGATTTTTTCGCCGATAATAATCATGTCAAAAATCTCCTTTATGTAATAGTTTTGTGACTTTGCATGAAAAGCTACGATGATTATACATCAAAAAATATTTCAACTCAAGAACTTTTCAAAATTTTCCGAATTATTATGAGATATGGCTTGCCCGTGTTTTTCACGACTTCTGTTTTTTGTCAAAAACTGATAAGCCCCGGGCACTCTTTGTAAAATCTTCTTACGCGATCCCCTTTTGTACCAAAGATTCCATGGTCCCCACAGCCGAGACCGTGCCGTGATTGAGCACCGCAGCACGATTGCAGAACTGCTCCAGCAGGTTCCGGTGACGGCTGGCGATGACCAGAGTCTTTCCCTGCGCTTTCACGTCACCCAGAAACATTTTTACAGCGGCGGCTGTCTGGGGATCCCGGACCTGCCCGTTGTCGTCAAAAAATACGATCTCGGGATCCTTTGCAAGAGAAAGTACCAGCGACAAAACCGTAAGGGTCTCCGGGTGAAGCTCTCTGACCGGTGTGTTCTCTGTTCCTGCAAGGCCATAGCGGCAGAACAGTTCCTCGCGCCGCTGCAGCCGCTGCTGTGGATCCATGCGTCTGCCGCAGGACATATCAAACAGATTTGCCGGCGTGAGTTCTCCGTGTACATTTCTGCCGGCAAGCAGCAAGCCCATATGCTCCTTGAGCGGTCCCGCCTGCTCAGTAAGGTCATATCCGCCTACCGTCACCTGTCCTTTGCTGTAGTAGCGCAGGCCAAGCAGGGTATTGACCAGGGTGGACCGTCCGTCGTTAAAGTCGCCCAGGATCCCGAAACAATCCCCTGTATTGACGTAAAAATCGGCATTTTGGATCTTTGCCGTGTTCTTGTCTCCCCGGACACGCAGCCCCCGGACTTCAATCATCGGGCGCTTCTCTTCCTCACTGGGAACGGGTGCGTCCAGTTCTCTTTCATATACGTACCGGTCCCTCCGGCGACGGAAGAGAAGTACCAGGATGACCACAACTGCCGCGAAAGCGACAACACCGGCGGCGAGGAACACCCCCATCGGTAGATCCGCGGAAAAGGTGATGCCGCCCAGCAGATTAAACGTAAAATGCAGCGCGATGGTCGGGACAATGGAGTTATACCGGACGAAC
>ONVR01000177.1 GCA_900321335.1 uncultured Eubacteriales bacterium
CGGTACCACCGCCCGGGACGAGATGCTCGTTTCCAATATCGCTGAGAGGGACAAGCTCAAGTCCAATTTGGAAATAACCAGACATAACGTAAAACGGCTGGAGAGCGCCCTGGAGCTGCTTCCACGGGACGAAAGAATCATCCTGGAACGGTTTTACGTCAATCGGGAAAAGAATCACGTGGAGCGGCTCATGGAGGAGCTGCATTACGAGAAGACGCAGATCTATCAGCTGAAGGAAAGAGGCCTGATCGACTTGGCCAGAATCCTGCTGGGCGTCGTCGAACTGTAGCCTGCGGAATTTTTGCGGAAGTTTTTTTGAGAAAGCCGTGTTATACTGATAGCATGTAAAGGTCCATGACAGGGAACTCCCCGCCATGGGCCTTTCCTTTTGAACGCTTTGGGCGGAATTTGTACCCTGTAAGCGATATGGAGAGCCGGGAGAAGTTGAGCCCGGCGGGTGGTCGTAGCTTATGATGCTGAGGCGGGGGCGCTATGACAGAACGAGAGAGGTGGTGTTATGGCCGCGCGGCTTACGGATAGACAGAAAAAACAGATCATCGCTGACTATACGGAGTTGGGCAGTTATAACGCAACGGCTAAGAAAAACGGCGTATCTCACCATACCGTCAAGCGCGTATTGGACGGATCGCCGGAGACAGCCGAAAAGATCCAGCAGAAAAAAGACGAGAATACTGCGGGGATCCTGGCCTACATGGAGACCAAGCGGGAAGTGGTCACCGAGATCATCGGGAAGGGCCTTACCGTCCTGAACGATGAGGACAAGCTCAAGGAAGCATCGCCGGCGCAGATCACAACGGCACTGGGGACGCTGATCGACAAATTCACCGCCGTCGATGTGGAAGCCAAGGATGAACGACCTTTTGAGCTGCCGGCCAGAGTGATCGGAAAGGATTTTGTGGACATCAACCGGCAGATCGAGCCAAACCGGAAGTATGTATTCCGGGGAGGCCGTGGGAGTCTGAAATCCTCTTTTGTCTCTCTGAAGGTGGTGGAACTGCTGGTGAATAATCCACAGATGCACGCCTGTGTTGTCCGAAAGATCTATGCAACGATCAAGGACAGCGTTTACGCCCAGATGCTCTGGGCGATTTCCATTTTGGGGCTTGAGAGCGATTTCAAGTGCAAAACGTCACCGTATGAGATCACTTACAGACCGACGGGGCAAACGATCTATTTCCGGGGTTGTGACGACCCGCTGAAGCTCAAGGGCATCAAACCCCGGTTCGGCTACGTGGGAATCCTCTGGAAAGAAGAAAAGGATCAGCTGGCCGGGCCCAATGAAGAACGGTCCGTCAATCAGTCGGTGCTCCGAGGCGGGCCGGAAAGCTATGACTTCTCCAGTTACAACCCTCCGAAGAGCCGCAGTAACTGGGTGAACAAAGAAGCTGTGGAACCGGATGATCGCCGGGTCATTCACGAGTCCTGCTATCTGGACGCACCGCCTGAGTGGCTTGGACAGGCGTTCCTGGACGATGCAGAGCATCTGCGGCAGGTGAATCCTGCTGCCTATGACAACGAGTACCGGGGCGTGTCAAATGGTGACGGCGGCAGTGTGTTCGAGAACATCGAGATCCGGGACATCACAGATCAGGAGATCCAGAGCTTTGACCGGATCTACAACGGCCTGGACTGGGGCTATTACCCGGATCCGTGGGCGTTCAACCGGATGCATTACGATGCGGCTCGCATGACGCTGTATATCTTCGCCGAAGCGACACGGTACAAGATGCGCAACCGGAACACGGCACAGGTGCTCAAGGATATGGGCATCAGCGGGGACGATCTGATCACAGCAGACTCCGCAGAGATGAAAAGCGTGAAGGACTACCAGGATTATGGCCTGCTATGCAAAGGCGCTGTGAAAGGTCCTGGCAGTGTGGACTATTCGCATAAGTGGCTGCAGAGCCTTGTTAAGATCGTGATTGATCCGTCCCGGTGTCCGGATACCGCAAAAGAATTCTTGGAGTACGAGTATGAACGGGACAAGGACGGGAACGTGATCAGCGGATACCCGGACGCAAACAACCACCACATTGACGCCGTCCGCTATGCCATGGAGACGGTCTGGAAGCGGAGGGGGCAGTGATATGCTGCAGAGATTTATTAACTGGATCCGAGGAGTGATCGCAAGAATGTTTCATATCGATGACGCTAAGCGTACGCTTGGAACGGACATCGCCATATCCCAGAAGATGCAGGAGGCAATCGACCTATGGAGCGCCATGTTTCTCGACAGCGCCCCGTGGCTCACGGACGACGTGGAGAGCATGGACCTTCCGGCGAGCATCGCGGAAGAATTTGCCCGGCTGATCACCGTGGAGTTCCAAAGCTCGGTAGAAGGCAGTGCGCGAGCGGACTGGCTCAACGGTGAGTATGCCGATGCGGTGCTGGAGCATCTGAAAGAGAACGTGGAAACAGCGGCAGCCGTAGGCGGGGTTGTGTTCAAGCCCTACGTGGATGGTGACCGTATTGCCGTTGACGCCGTGCCGGCCTGGCGATTTCTGCCCACCGCCTTCAACAGCCGCAAGGAGATTACCGGCGCTGTGTTTGTGGAGATCATCACACGGGGCAAGGTCCGATATACCCGGATGGAGCAGCATCAGCTGACGGACGCCGGGTACAATATCCGGAACCTTGCCTTTGCATCCCAGTCCGAAGGAAGCCTCGGAACGCCGTGTGCGCTGGTGGAGGTCGAAGAATGGGCAGATCTTGAGCCTGACATTACGATCCGGTACAAGGACGGGAGCGCACCGGATCGCGTGCTGTTCGCGTACTACAAGATTCCGCTGGCCAACAACATCGATCCGGATTCCCCGCTGGGCGTGTCCGTGTATGCACGGGCGACTAACCTGATTAAAGACGCGGACGAGCAGTACTCCCGGATCCGCTGGGAATACAAGGGGACAGAGCTTGCCATTGACGCCAGCGCCGGTGCGTTGAAAAAGGACGCGCATGGTAACTGGAACATGCCACAGCATCAGCGTCGCCTGTTCCGGGAGCTTGCACTTGACCGTGGCGATAACGGCGACCTCTACGAAGTCTTTTCCCCGGCGATCCGTGATGCGTCCCTGTTTAACGGTCTTGACAAGATTCTCAAGCGGGTGGAATTCAGCTGCGGTTTGGCCTACGGTACGCTGTCCGATCCTCAGAGCGTGGAGAAGACGGCAGAGGAGATCCGCACCAGCAAGCAGCGATCCTACGCGGCGGTGTGCATGATGCAGTCAGCCTTGCAGAAGGCGCTGGAGCATCTGGTGTGGGCCATGGACTTCTACGCGACTATGTATAACCTGGCGCCACGGGGAGAGTACGAGGTTTCGTTCTCCTTCGGGGACGGGGTCCTGGAGGACGCTGACAAAGAATTCGCCACGCGGAAGAGTCTTGTGGACGCTGGGTATCTGAAGCCGGAGGCGCTGGTGGCTTGGTATTTCGGCACGAGTGAAGAGGAAGCCCGGAAGATGATGCCGGGAGCGGAGCCTGCGTTGGAGTTGGGATAATCCATGTTAACACCAGAATACCTTGAGGATCTTCCGGGCTCGATCGTTGATCTGTACCGGCAGGCGGAGGACGCGATACTGGCCGACATGGCGCGGCGGATCAGCAATATGGATTTGTTCTCACCGGCCGCAGACTGGCAATACCGGAAACTGCGGGAAGCGGGAGCACTCTCTGACGATATTCTGGAAGAACTGTCCCGGCTGACGCATAAGACGAAGACTGAGCTGAAAAAGCTCATGCAGGAAGCCGCCAACGTCTCCCTGGGCTACGATGAGAGCGTATATGAGGGCGTAGGCATTACAGGAGAACCGCTGAGCTCCAGCGAGCCTTTGCGGCGGATCCTGAACGCCGGATATGCCAAGACCGCGCAGACGATGCGGAACCTGACGGGCACAACGGCACGAACAGCATCACAGCAGTTTGAGCGGGCGCTTGATCAGGCGTGGATGAAGGTCAATACAGGCGGATTTTCCACAGATCAGGCCGTCCGTGACGCGGTGAAGGAGCTTTCGGCGCGAGGCGTGGAAAGTATCACCTACCGGAAAGATGGCGAGGTGACGCGCACCGACACGCTGGAGGTAGCAACGCGGCGGGCCGTTGTGACGGGTGTCAACCAGACATGCGGGGAGCTTCAACTGGAGCGTGCCAAGGAGATGGGCGCGGATCTGATGGAGCTGACAGCTCACGAGGGCGCCAGGCCGAGCCACGCCGAATGGCAGGGCCAGATCGTGAGCCTGAGCGGACAGCCGGGATATCTGAGCCTTGACGATATCGGCTACGGCGACGTGACCGGCTTCAAGGGTGCCAACTGCCGGCACGACTGGAACCCATGGTTTGAGGGCATGCCCCGGACATGGACGCCTGAAGCGCTGGCCAAACTCAACGAAAAGCGGTACGAGTACAACGGCAAGAAGCTCACGCAGTACGAGGCCAGCCAGATGCAGAGACGGCTGGAGACGTCCATGCGGGATCTCCGGCGTCAACTGGTGGCGGACAAGGCCACGGGAAACGAGGAGAAGTTCACCGCTGACGCGGTCAAGTATCGCGCTCTGAACGAGAAATACCGGGCTTTCAGCGAGAAGGCCGGGCTCCCGCTCCAGCAGGACCGCATGCGCGTGGAGGAGTTCGACAGCAAGACCGCACGGGAAGCAGAAAGGGCTGCGGAAAAAGAGGTTGCAAAATACTCCTCATATCACTATAATGAAGACGGGACGATTGTCGTAACAGATGATTGGCGCGAGAGACAGCATCCAATGATCCCGTTGAAGTACAAGCCCTTTGCCGTTGTAGACACCACATCACAAAATGATAGACAGCGGGACAGAACGTATTTCGATGGATCGGGTAGCCAGACGAAACAAATAAGCAATGGGCCGCATGGAAATCCCAAAAAACATCCTTATGGGAAACACGGCGAGCATGCGCACGATATTGTCCTGCAGCCGGACGGCAAAACAATCCGACCGAGACGGGATTTGACAGACAGCGAAAGAAAGGAGAACGCAGATATTTTATGAAGTGCGAAGATTTGCAAAAATGGATTGCCAGTATGGCGCAGGATATCGACTTCTCCTACAAAGGCTTTCTTGGAAGCATCTGTCCGATTAGCGATTCCGAGATCGATCTTTGTTACGGAGATTACACGGTTACGGCAAGCTCTGTGCGCGAGGCCATGGAGCTGCCCTTTATCGAAGGGCGAAGTCTGTCGGACCTGTGCGAGCAGTTAGATATATAACAGTCAACTAAAAACTGAACACAGAAGGAACAACCGAGAAATCGGCTGTTCCTTTTTTGTTGCAAAAATGAAAGGAATGCTGACAATGGCAACACATAACGGACCCGAGAGCAGACTGGCGCAGTACCTGGCCAAGATCTCCGGCGCGAAAAAGTTGTTCGTTGAAAGCCCAAGGATAGGCTACGGCGCGGAAGGAGCCGCGACCTATTTGGCCGTTGATATAGGTGCTTACAGCTTCTCCGTCTCCAAAATTGGATAATTC
>ONVR01000178.1 GCA_900321335.1 uncultured Eubacteriales bacterium
AAGGGAGGTGCCTGCGATCGCACAAAATCTCAAAATCAAAGCTGCAAGGGCAGAAAAGGACATGACGCAAAAGGCGCTTGCAGAGGCCGTCGGAATCTCCCGGCAAACGCGGCGTACTGATTTAGATGAACCTGATGAAGAAAGCGAGGAATAATCATGTACTGTAAAAAATGCAAAATCGTTTTTGAGGCCGATCGGTGTCCCCTTTGCGGAAGTAAAAAGCTTCAGGTACCCCAGCCGGATGATCTCTGCTTTCTGACAGAAGTTGATCAGATCTGGAGCGGAATGCTGGAGGACGTTTTGCAGCAAAACGAGATTCCGAATCTGAAGCAAAGCACAATGGGCGCGGGGATAGCTTTGAAAGCAGGCTCCATGCTGGAGCGTATACGCTTCTATGTAAGGTACGAGGATTTTTCAAAGGCTGCGGAACTCGTGGAAGAGCTCTTCCCCTCTTCTGACGTGTCTGCCTGCGATGATTGCGTCTAAAGATCAAACAGGTGCCAGCTGCGGCACTTCGTAAGAATGGATAAAACCGTTATTATAAACACGCAATCAGACCGCAAGCAATGAGTAAAAAAAATCGGCGTGACCACTATGGTCACGCCGATTTCATATTCTTCCAAGCTGGGAATTGCATCCTTAAATTGCTTTCGTTCATACAGCCTGTTTTCAACTGCTTGCCAGGCGTTTATCCGCGTCCTGGTTTCGGATCTTACGGGTGATGATCACCGCAAAGACCACAATGAAGGTGAGCGCACAGGTGGCCCAGGTGATGGGATACACCGAGCCCAAAGACTCAATGGTATGGAAGGTCCGGGAGAAGATCGCCAGCAGAGACACACGGACAACGCAGAGATTTACGATAACAGCGATCATGGACTGCAGAGAATATCCCATGCCGCGCACGGCGCCGCCTGTGACCTCCAGGATCGGATAAACCCAGTAAAACGGGAAAGAGATCAAAGCGATTTTCAAAGCGTTTGTGACTACGTCCTGATCCTTCATAAACCAGGTAAAGACCGTCCGCGGGAACATGAGGATCAAACCGGCGATACACGCCACCACGGCAGCCGCGATAACTACGGTGATGATCGTCCCCTTCCGGATGCGCCGGTAATTCCCGGCGCCCGTATTTTGACCGGAGAACGTGGTAGACGCCTGACCGAAGGCCATAATGGGCAGATAGATGAAGTTTTCGACCTTATAGTAGGTGGCAAAAGCCGCCACTGCCGTCTCTCCGAAGTCGTTGATGTAATACTGCACCATGACGTTGGAGAAGGTGATAATGATGGTCTGAATGCCCGTGGGAAGGCCGATCTTGAGAACCTCTTTGAGGATCTTCAGATCCAGCCGCAGCTTTTTCGCCGACAAGCGGATCGTAAGGCCGGGCCTTGAAGCAAACCACGCGATCAGAAATGCCGACAGGCTCTGGGTAATGGCCGTGGCGATGGATACGCCAGCAACGCCCAGGGGGATGATGACGATAAACAGATAGTCCATGCAGACGTTCAAGAATCCGCAGATCACGAGCACCTTAAACGGCGTCTGGGAATCGCCGTAGGCCCGCATGCCGCCCGAAGCCATGTTATAGAACACCAGCATGGGTACGCTGATCAGATAAATGCGGATATAGGTGATCGCCTGAGGCATGACTTCTTCCGGTGTACGGAGCAGCCGAAGAATATTCGGTGCGAATAGGATACCCAGCAGCGCTATGAGGATACCGCCGATGATGCCGAAAGCCACGGAGGTATGCAGGACCTTTTCCGCTTTCTCCTTATCCTTGGCGCCGATCGCATGGGCGGCAATCACGCTGGTGCCCACGGAGATGCCGGAAAACAGTCCGATGGTGCAGGTGATGAGCGTGGAACTTGCGCCGACTGCAGCAGCAGACGTTTTGTTGAGCACGTTTCCTACAAAGAGGAAGTCCACCGTGTTGTACAGCTGCTGGAAGATGCTGCCGCCGATCAGCGGCAAAATAAACTTGATCAGAGGACCTACAATAGGTCCGGATGTCATATCAATGGAACGACTCTTTGCCATATAAATGATTCACCCTTTGCTCAGAGCTTTTTTACGAACAGGCAACGGATCGCATTGAGAACGGCCAGGATCATAACGCCTACGTCCGCAATAATCGCAATCCACATATTGGCAATTCCCACCGCCGCCAGCAGCAGACAGATCACTTTGACTGCAAGGGCAAAAGCGATGTTCTGCTTGACGATTCGAAGACACTTCCTGGAAATCTTGATGGCTTTGGAGATCTTCATGGGATCATCATCCATGAGAACGACGTCGGCGGCCTCGATCGCGGCGTCGGAACCCAGGGCGCCCATGGCGGTACCGATATCAGCACGGGACAGCACAGGCGCGTCGTTGATGCCATCGCCCACAAAGGCAAGATTCTTGCTGCCGGAACACTGAGGGAGAAATTCTTCAACGCAGTTTACCTTGTCCGCCGGCAGAAGCTCTGCCCGATAGTCTGTCAGGCCAACCTCTTCCGCTACCTTTTTGGCCACGGATTCCGCGTCGCCTGTGAGCATAACGGTCTTTTCCACGCCGGCCCGTCTGAGCTCGCTCATTGCCTGCTTGGAAGTCTCTTTGAGCTCATCAGAGATGACGATATGGCCGCAGTAGGCCCCGTCCACGGCAACGTGAACGATGGTACCCACGTGATGGCAGTCGATATGCTTAACGCCTAGCATTTTCATGAGCTTTTCGTTGCCGACCGCCACGTCAACGCCGTCGATCTTGACGGTCACGCCGTGACCGCTGATCTCCTTAATATCGGTGACCCGGGTCTGATCTGTTTTCTTGCCATGGGCACTCTGCAGACTTCTGCTGATGGGATGGGAAGAATGCGCCTCCGCCATGGCCGCGTACTCCAGCAGCTTTTTCTCGTCAACGGGACTGTGGTGGACAGCTGTAACGGCAAAGTTACCCTTTGTGATGGTTCCGGTCTTGTCGAAAGCCACCACCTTGACCTCAGAGAGCGTCTCCAGATAGTTGGAGCCTTTTACCAGGATACCCTGGTTGCTGGCGCCGCCCAGTCCGGCAAAGAAGCTCAAAGGAATGCTGATGACAACCGCGCAGGGGCAGCTGATGACCAGGAAAGTGCAGGCACGCAGTACCCAATCCCCCCACAGGGCGCCAACGGTGGCGTAGTGGTCCATACCGATTTTCGTGAGCATGCAGAACAGAGGCGGAAGGATCGCCAGTGCCAGTGCCGCGTAGCAGACGATGGGCGTATAATACTTGGCAAACTTGGAAATAAAGTTTTCGGACTTGGATTTCCGTGAGGCGGCGTTTTCCACCAGATCCAGGATCTTGGAGGCGGTGGATTCGTCGAACTCCGTCGTGGTGCGGATCTTCAGCTGACCGGTCATGTTGATGCTGCCGCTGAGAACCTCATCCTCCACCCCGACGTCCTGGGGCTTACTCTCACCGGTCAGGGCACTGGTGTTCAAAGCAGAGGTCCCTTCTACGATCACGCCGTCCAGCGGGATCTTCTCGCCGGGATTGACCACGATGATGCTGCCGACCTCCACCTCGTCGGGATCTACCTGCTCCAGTTCCCCGTCCGCCTCGATATTGGCATAATCTGGACGGATATCCATCAGCTCGGTAATGTTCCGGCGGCTCTTGCCAACGGCATAGCTCTGGAACAGCTCACCCACCTGATACAGAAGCATAACGGCAACGCCCTCGCCGTACTCGCCCAGAACGATGGCGCCGATGGTGGCGACGGTCATCAGGAAGTTTTCGTCAAAGACCTGACCGTTCTTGATGCCGAGAAACGCCTTTCGGAGAATATCGTATCCCACCAGCAGATAGGGAATGAGGAACATGATAAACACAACGACCTTGGGGATGTTGGTATGTACAATGTCCTCGGAGATCAGATACAGCGGTACGAAAAAGATGGCGGCAATGATAATACGGATCAAGAGATTCTTTTGTTTCTTGTTCATATCGGATTACCCTTTCCAGACCGTACTTGCCGATTGAACCCGGCCGGTACGGACAAATACTGTCAAAGGCCGAAGCGGCCGTGGCCGCTTCGGCGTGTTCTATGTGCTGTAAATTACAGGAATACTTCGCAGTCAGGCTCAACCTTCTTGCAGTTGTCGCGCACGTTCTTCATAACCGTATCCACGTCCGCGCCCTCGTCAAACTCGACCTTCATCTTCAGGGTCATAAAGCTGACAGAGCAGTCCTTAACGCCTTCGGTGTTCTTGGCGGCATCCTCCATCATGTTCGCGCAGTTGGCGCAGTCCACATCGATTTTGTAAGATTTCTTCATGGTATATAGTCCTTTCTTCAAATATAAATGAATTTATCACAAAGGCTCCGCGCCGGACGAACCGGCGGTGCCGTTGTTGACTGTATTAAACAGGCTCAACAGAATCCTTTACGCCATAGGCGATCAGATCGCTGCCCTCCCGCACGGAAAGCCCGGCTGTGTAGTAAAACACGTGTCCGTCCTCCTGGGCGTAATACTCGGCGATGCAGTTGCCGTAAAAGTCCTCGATCACCCCGAGGAGATCGCCCTTTTTCACATCCGTATCTTCCATAACCTTGGCATACCAGATGCCCTGCGCCGTGGAAGTCAGATAAATGGTGTTCCGGTAGACAACGCGTTTCATGCTCTCGTCCCGGGTACCGGGCTGAGCCGGGTAAATGCCAAGGTGATCCATCAGCAGACGAATGTCCCGATGGTAATCCTCTGACCACTCGTGCATGGACAGGGTGCAGCCGCCCCGCTCGATCAGAAGGGCCGGTTTATGTAAGGTGTTGGCCGCGTAGCTGTATTCGCCGTCTGTGGCGGAGGACGCCAGCAGATACGGCACGTTCAGCGCCTTGGCCGCAGCCAGAGAAGCCTCCGTGACCTGTTCCGCTCTCGGGAAAAACAGGCATGGCGTCATACGCTCGCAACCGCCGCCGCTGTGCAGATCCAGTACAAAGTCCACGTTGGGCATGACCTGAGTGGCGAAAAAGTCGGCGATCCGCTCCCCCACCGTGCCGTCTGGTCTACCCGGATACTTCCGGTTGAGATTGAATTTATCCTCCGGCACCAAAGCGTCGCTTCTGGCCCAGAAGCCGCTGGTGTTGACGCAGTGGACCATCAGCACGTTGCCGCACATCTTCTCCGGGTCCAGATCCTTTGCCGTATGGATCACGGCAGGAACACCGGGGTATTCGCCGCTGTGGATGCTTGCTGTGATCAGCAGCGTTTTGCCGGGTTTTCTGCCGCAGATCAACGTGGCAGGCATCTCATATCCGCCGGGAAGATCATTCCGGTCCAGGCTCTGCAGAACCGGTCCCACCGTTCCGCCGTGAGAAAGTCCTCCCATATCAACGGAAAGAACCGTCTGCAGTTTCTCGCCGGGAGATAACGTTTTGCCGCAAATGCTCCACATGTTCTCGAACCCCCATCCTTTCGTCAAAAAAGAGAGGCTGATGCCGCCATCGCAACATCAGCCCGTTTTCACTGTTACCGCACGCTTCCATTGGAAGCAAACACCCACTTCAAAGTTCCGTAAAGAGGTGTAAATGCAATAGGCAAGTCTTCTGACTCATGGGTCAATGCCTCAGCGACCTTCCCGGCAACAGCCAGTGGCTTTAAACGCATCAGCTCTCCAAATACAGCGGCGGCTCCGTACGAGATTTGCACTCGTTTCCTTTTTCAGTGTCCCCGCCCGGGGACAGCACCTACGCATTTCAATATGAAGTTGTATCTCTCATTTCCAGCGGCATTATACCATACCACGTATGCCTTGTCAACACGATTTCCGGGGAAAGACGCGGTTTTTTGTCATTTTAGTAAGTTATGACAAACTGCGCCTCGGTTTTCCCACTGAAAAAGGGAAAACCGCCTGTACGCCCTTTACGCCTGCTCCAGGTCTGCCTCGGCTGCTTTCATCATGATGGCGCATTCCATGCGTTTCCGAAAGAGCTTACAGCCGTATTCATAGATTCCCGTAATCTCTCCCTGGGCGTGATAGGCGTTTGCCGCACAGCCGCCGGAGCAGTAGAGCTTTGCCCAGCAATCCGCGCACTGGGGCCGGGAATAGATATTGCAGGCTTTGAATTCCTCCCGCATAGCCGTGTTGGTCACGCCGTCCCAGATGTTGCCCATGCTGTACTTTTCATCCCCGACAAACTGATGGCAGGGATACAGTTCTCCCCATGGCGTCACAGCCAAATATTCCGTGCCGGAGCCGCACCCAGACAGGCGCTTGTAGATACACGGCCCATGGGCCAGATCGATCATATAGTGATAGAAAGTGATGGGCCTGCCCTCCTGCTGCCGGCGGAGCATATCCTTGGCCAGGATCTCATACTGTTCATAGAGACGAGGCAGATCCTCCTCTGTCAGGGCATAAGGCTCGTCGGGCTTGCAGACAACAGGCTCCATGCTCAGTTCCGTGAAGCCCAGGTCGGCCATGTGAAACAGATCCTCGGTAAAATCTACGTTGTTGTGGGTGAAGGTTCCCCGGACATAGTAGCCCCTGTCCCCTCTTTTCTCGACAAAGTGCCGGAAGTTGGGGACGATCGTATCATAGCTGCCATTCCCGGCGTAATCCCGGCGCAGCCGGTCATGAACCTCTTTGCGTCCGTCAAGGCTCAGTACCACGTTATGCATCTCCCGGTTGCAGAAATCGATAACCTCATCGTTCAGCAAAACGCCGTTGGTGGTCAGCGTAAAGCGGAAGTGTTTTCCCGTCTCCGCTTCCCGGCTGCGTCCGTATGCCACAATCTGCTTGACGACCTCCCAGTTCATCAGAGGCTCGCCGCCGAAAAAGTCAACCTCCAGGTTCCGCCGTGTGCCGGAATTCTCAATGAGGAAATCCAGGGCGCGTTTACCAACCGCAAGAGACATCAGCGCCCGGTCTCCCTGGTATTTCCCCTGACTGGCAAAGCAGTAAGAGCAGTTCAGATTGCAGGTATGGGCCACGTGGAGACACAGCGCCTTGATCACCTGGCTGTTCTGCTTGAGGACGCCGGCCTTATCCTGAAACTCATCCCTGGTAAAAAGCTGGCCGCTCTCCACCAGGCTGTCCACATCCTGCAGACACGCCTGTACCTCCTGCCTGGAAAGATCGTACTTTCGGCTGACGGTGTCAAGGATCACAGAGCGGGGCATGTTTTCATACATCATGATCACATCATACGCAACCCGATCCACAGAGTGAACGGAGCCGCTGTATACGTCAATGATGATATTGTATCCGTTGAGCTGATATCCGTGTATCATGGAGTTCCTTCCTTATTACAGAATCAGACCGCCGGTTAACCTGTAACCGGCGGTCACGTTTTGCATAATGGTTTCTTACCGATTCTCGCAGGCCTGATTGGCAACGCCACAGGAGGTCTTGCAGGCGCTCTGGCAGGAGGTCTGACACTCGCCGCAGCCGCCGTCCGCCGCGCTGGCTCTCAAAGAACGGGTGTTGAGGGTGCGGATTCTGCCGGTAGCGGTATTCTCACAGGCCTGATTGGCCACACCGCAGGAGGTCTTGCAGGCGCTCTGGCAGGAGGTCTGGCACTCGCCGCAGCCGCCGTCCACCGCGCTGGCAGAGAGATTTCTGGTGCTTAAAGTCTGAATTCTGTTCATATGGCTAAGTCTCCTCAGTGAAGATTCATGATAGTAAAAATATTTTAATCCATTTGCCGGGATTATTCAAGAGAATTCTGCTATTTTTGAACAAATATTTTCTCCGGCAAGCCGCCCTTTGTGCTTTTCAGGGAGATTCCTGCCGCAAAAGATGCATTGATGGCCTCTAAGAGTGCCGACGTGATCTGCTCTCCCGGAACGATCCAGGGGATCCCCGGCGGATACGCCCAGACATATTCCAGGCATGTCCTTCCGGCGCTCCCGGCAAGGGGCACGGATACGCCTTCCATCTTTTCTCTTTGCCACGGGGCAAAGCGTTTCTGCGGTATGGACGGCAAAGCGGGCCAATCATTCCCATCTGCCAAGGAGAGGCTGCTGTCGATCTGCTGCAAAGCGTCGGAAAGCGCCGTCAGCGTCTGCTCCGAATCACCCATTCCGGTCATCGCCAGGACACCGTCTGGCAGACACATCTCCGGCTCGATCCGATGCTCCCGCCGCAGACGTTCCCCCAGTTCAGGGCCGGACAGATCTGCCCGGTCTGTCAGAATCAAAATTTTGCTCCTGTCACGATCCGTTCCCTGGAGAATGCGCAGCTTTTCCAACGTCCTGCAGCGATGGTAGAACCCGTCCAGAGCATTCTCCCAGGCGGAAAAAAGTTTCTCCCCCTGTTGGCGCAGCAGGGACACACAGCCGTCAATGGATGTCATCAGCAGATAAGACGGACTGCTGGTCTCGAATACAGCCAGGGCATCGGCCAGAGCAGCCGGTGATACACGCTCCGAGCAGATATGTACAATCCCCGTCTGGGTCAGACTGGGCAGCGTTTTATGCAGGCTGTGGATCACCACGTCGGCCCCCAGATTGACCGCGCTGTCCGGAAAACCGTGGCCAAAGCCGAAGTGTGCCCCGTGGGCCTCGTCCACGATCAGCGTTTTTCCATGTCCGTGAACGATCCGGGCGATGGACGCAATGTCGCTGACAACGCCCTCATAAGTGGGGCTGGTAATCACGACTGTCTGGATTTCGGGCTCTCTTTCCAATGCCCGGGCAACGTTTTCCGGCGAAATTCTGCCTGGGATCCCTGTCACTGAGGGCTCAGGTGCAAGGTATACGGGATCCAGATGGAACAGGTCAACGGCGTTGTAAACGCTGCGATGGGCGTTTCGACCCAGAAGGATCTTGCCGCCAAAAGCACAGCATGTCTTTACCGCTGCCAGAATGCCGCAGGTACTGCCGTTGACCAGGAAAAAAGCACGCCTGCTTCCCCAGAGCGCACAGGCCCGCTCCATGGCACTCTGAAGCAGACCATGGGGATCATGAAGATTGTCGAAGCCGTTGATCTCCGTAATGTCAAGTCCGGCTCCCAGCGCCGCCAGATACGGTGCCAGGTCTGTCCGTCGCTTATGGCCCGGCATATGCATGGGGATCATTTCCGGACATGACCGTTTAAGTTCTTCAAAGATGCCGCGTTCCACCGACACGACCACTCCCCTTTCTGCTCTGCGTTTTTAAGTATTGTACCACACAGCGGCATTTTGTGTAAACAAAAAGCACGGGACAGTTATAAACTGTCCCGCAGAATCATGGAATCTGACAATCTGGCTGTACCATTCCCGTGACCTGAACGGTGGTCATTCCCGGTGTTACGGCCATAGAACCGTCTGTGTTCCGTGAAAACGTCGCTGCCGGGATGGCAATCTGTCCCGGAACGGTGACAAAGGCGCCCGTAGTTTCGTCGTAAGTGTAGTCCGTCGTTACAGCGGCAGTCTGCCCGTTTACCGTTACAGCAATGTCCGTCAGCAGCGGGTCAAAGGTGTCCGTCACGGAGACGGCAGCAGCGGCGGCCGCCGGGGTATTGCCGCGGTTTTGGATCACAAAGGTGTAGGTTAACGTATCGCCCTGTGCAACCTCTGAAGGGAACATGGATTTTGCTATGGTCAGAAGCGGCGATTCGGCAACCGCCACGGTATCGGTGGCGGACAGGGGCGGGCACACGTTCTGTCCCGTCACGGTTGCGGTATTGACGATTGCGGAATCTGCCGCGAGGGGCGCAAAATCGTTTACCCTGGCCTGATAGAGCAGGGACGCGTTCCCCTGCGGAGGAACCGTAAGCCCGGTTACCGTCAGACCGCCTGTTGCGGTCACGACTGGCGTATTCTGTAGGATACCGTTTACAAAGTATCGCAGGGTGTCCTCAATATATACGAGGGGTACCAAAAGCTGATCCTCATAGAGATAAGCGCCAAGATTGTCCGTTACGGTCAGACCCGTAAGATTGGTGCTGCCGGTGTTGATCAGTTGTATCGCGTAAGTGACAATACCGCCGGCCTCGTAGGTCTCCCCAACGGAGGTCTTGGAAATCTCCAGAACCTCCAGCAGCTCTCCCGTGACCACATTGGAATTGGTCACACCGCCGCTGTATGACAAACTGGCTTGATTGGAAAATATCGCCATTGAAATGCCTCCATCAAAAATTGGATTTTGATTCTCCCGGAAGCATTCTATGCCGGCCACTATGAACTTGTGTGCATAAACGAGCATCTACGGCATATAATCAATATTGGCCTTTCCGGCCTGCCGCTGCTGCTGGGGCCGCGGAACTCGATACAGCCGTCCATCCTTTATAAAGCGTGCGCCGGTCTGTTTGAAATGAAAAGGAACGCCGTAACGAATACATTGCTCACGGGTGTGGAGAATCCATTCATACAGGCAGACTCTGGCATTGTCGCCCGATTCGCCGCCGCAGGTCACAGACTCCACCAGGGGTGCGTACCGCTCCAGATGTGCTGTCAGGTCTATGTCTTCCAGCATCGGCTCGTGGGTAATATGCCTGTGCCGGATCGGCAGTTCCAGAAATACCGGCAGGCGTTTGTCTGCCATCTGTTGGTTTTCACAGGTACAGCTGATGCTGACGTTTTCATAACCGTCGCCCCAATCAGCCGGCAGACCGGTATAAAACCGCTCCGGCCGTTTGGTCACGAAGAAGAAGGAAAGATCTTTCCGGATCCGCATGATCTCCCACGCCTCCGGCCGCCAGCGGTCCGCATCCTCGTGGAAAAAATCCGATGTAAAGCAGGTAAACACGACGCCGTCAGAGGGCTGCAGCTTGTATTGTCCGTATTTGCCCCGCCGGAGCGGCAGGTCAAAACTGGCCGTCTTCTCCACCCGTGAAGCGTCTTTCCCGAAT
Source organism: uncultured Eubacteriales bacterium (assembly GCA_900321335.1). Classification (GTDB taxonomy): domain Bacteria; phylum Bacillota; class Clostridia; order Oscillospirales; family Oscillospiraceae; genus RUG678. Next base: position 10,806 of record ONVR01000178.1, read on the forward strand.
TGTCCGTCCCGCCGGTATACGTAACAGTTGGCGCAGCCGGGACTGATTTTTGTGCAACCATGCCACAGATTCCAGGTACTCATCTCTCCTCCATCGCCCGGTAACGCTCCAGAAAAGAGTGTTCCTGCCCTTCCGATTTATAGCCGGGCATGGTATCCAGCCAGACGGAGTGGATACTGTTGAATATACTCTTTTCGATGTTTGGATTTGTCTTTTTCAGTTCCCGGATCAGTTCCTTGATCTCCTGCCGCTTGGAGTTCTGCTCACCCGCATCTCTTCTTTCCGTAACGCGGCAGGCGCACCGGATAAAGGTCAGGTCATTATAGCGGCACCAGGCCAGAATATCCCGCTCCAGAATACAGTACATCGGTCGGATCAGAGACATTCCCGGATAGTTCGTACTATGCAGCTTCGGCGGCATAGCCTGAAGCTGGGAGCCGTAGAACATGGCCATGACCGTGGTTTCAATAACGTCGCTCATGTGATGCCCCAGGGCGATCTTGTTGCATCCCAGCTCCCTGGCGCGGCTGTACAGGTATCCCCTGCGCATTTTTGCGCAGAGATAGCATGGAGATTTTTCCGTCTTTGCCGTCACGTCAAAGATATTCGTTTCAAATACGGTAATCGGGATATGAAGCAGCCGGGCATTCTTTTCGATCTGCTCCCGGATCTCGGGCCGATATCCCGGGTCCATGACGAGAAAAGTGAGAGCAAAGGGCACATCGCTGACCCGCTGAAGCTGCTGCAGAAGCTTTGCCATCAGCATGGAGTCTTTTCCCCCGGAGATGCAAACTGCGATTTTATCCCCCTGCTGTATAAGCTCATATCGCTTGACCGCAGCGATAAAGGGATTCCACAGCTCCTTGCGGTATTTTTTGACAATGCTCCGTTCAATGGTCTGATAAGGTGCAAGCTCACGGGCCATCCAGCTTCTCTCCTTTCCCTTTGGTTCAGTTTATCACAGACGGCAGCGCAATACAACGCAGATAAAAAAACAAACGGCTGAGCAGCCGTTTGTCGTGGTGGGAACAACAGGGCTCGAACCTGTGACCCCCTGCTTGTAAGGCAGGTGCTCTCCCAGCTGAGCTATGCTCCCAATGGTCGGAGTGCCGGGACTTGAACCCGGGGCCTCATGGACCCGAACCATGCGCGATACCATCTTCGCCACACCCCGTCATTATTAAATGCTTAAATATTATAATTCCGTTTGACAGGATTGTCAAGACACAAATTAGCCGAATCCTATTTCTTCGAACAGGTACGGGGTTTTTGAATAATCCGGGCAGAGCAGGGCAAAATACACATGTACGAGACAGCCGTCTTCCGACTGTCCAAACACCTTAAAGGAGGACATAATCATGTCTAAAGATTACGCATCCAACAGCCAGTCCAACAGTTCCAATTCTTCCAATTCCAGAAGCAGCAGTTCATCCAGCAATTCCAGCAGCAACCGTTCCAACAGTTCCAGCAGTTCTAACAGCTCAAATAGCTCTAACAGCTCCAACAGCACAGGAAAAAACTCTTCCAGCAGCCGCTTCAAAAGTGACAGCCAGAGCTGCCGCTGAGTGTAAAACAGCCGTAACGAAGAAAGCGCCGTGGTATGCCACGGCGCTTTGCCTTTATTGATCCCGGAACTCTTTGAGGATATCCTCAAGGGTAAATTCCATATTGGAGGCGTCTGATACATCCGGCAGCTTGTCCTCCTGCACGGGGGCGGGTACATCGGGCAGCTTGAAGGTCGGCTCATCGGAAGGTTTGGCGTCTTCCTCCGTCTCAGGCGCAGGCACATCCGATTCCTCCGGTTCCTGCGTCAGGACAGGGGGTTCCTCCTGCACCTGTTGGAAGGCCTCGGGAAGCTGCGTTTCCGGCAGTGTGAGAGGCTCCTCGTCATAAACCGGTTCTCCATCCTGCTCGTAGCTGTCGATGACGTCAGGCAGATCGTCAAACTGCTGTTCGATCGCCTTTTCAATATCCAGCCCAATATCCTCCTGTGACCCCTGCTCCGGCAGAGGCTCCGGCGCAGAAGAACGCTTCCAGCCGAACCCGATTCGCTCCTGGTCGGAAACGGTACTCTCTGGATCGGATCCGTCACCGTCATCCCCGTCGTCAACAGCTTCATCCGGCTCAACCGCAAGCAGCCCCTTATCCTTCAGATCCAGGGAAAGGGCGATTGCCGCGGCGGCGATCACCGCATCCACAAGGGGTGCAATCCACGCCGGGAACGCTCCGAGAATCCCCAGGATCAGAACAATCAACTTACAGGCGCCCATGCCGATCAAAGACAGACGCATCATACGTTTTGCCTTTTCAGAAACAGCAATGGCCTGAGGGATCCTGGTCAGATCATTGGACAGGACAGCAACGTCGCAGTTGGCAAAGCCATCTTCCGGCTCAAAGCCGCCGATTTTAATTCCAACGTCCGCCGTTTTCAGCAATTGCTTGTCACCGGTACCGGTACCGACGTAAATCAGACGATCCCCGTCTGGCTGCATATTGACCATGGCGTGGAGCTTATCCGCAATCTCACCGCCCCGGAACTCCGCATAAACCTCGCTGATGCCGACACTCTCGGCAACCGCAAGAGCAGGCTCCCGCTTTTCACCGGTAAACATGCATACCCGGTCAATGCCCATGTCGCGCAGCTCGCTCACAGCGGTTCTTGCGCCCTTATCCGCGTTATCCCGCAGCAGGATATAGCCGATATACTTGCGGTTCAAGGACAGATGCAGGGCATTATCCGCGGTGTTGAGCTCCGCAGGACGCACGCCTACGTCCTCCATCATATATTCATTTCCGGCGCAGACGACGTTTTTGTCCTCCATCTGCAAGATCACGCCCTTGCCGGGCTGTTCATAGAATCTGGCAACTGCGGACGAATCCACCACACCGTCATAAGCCGCGATCACGGCGTTTGCCATGGGGTGGCTGGAGTAAGATTCCGTATACGCCGCATACTTCAGAAGAGCCTTTTCCGTTACGCCGACAGGCGCGACACGAACAATCTCAAACCGCCCCTCCGTCAAAACACCCGTCTTGCCGAACATAACGGACCCGGTTGAGGCAAGTCCGTCCACCGCATCGTAGCTCCGCATGGCAATGCCGCTGCTGCCGGCCCGGTTGACAGCCCAATAGTAAGCGACAGACAGGGCGACAAACACGCCGCCGACGCCGGCGGACGCCAGCAGAACTACTGCCCGGTTGAGCCAGACACGAAAACTGAGCGGGCTGAGAATAGGCACAATCAGCCCAACGATGACCGCAAGTACGGCAATCGCCGGTACGTAGAAGCCCATGATCCGCCGTACCAGCGTATCGGCACCGCTGCTGTAGCGGGATGCCTGCTCTTCAATGGCGGCAACGCGATTGATATGAGAAGACGCAAAGTCATTCAGAGCCCGGACCTTGATCTCGTCTCCGAGATTGACGCTGCCGGAGAGAATCTCCGCCCCCGGCTCGGCGTAGGTTCTGGAGTCCTCCCCCATAACGGCAGAGGTGTCGATCTCCGTTACACCGGTGACCACAAGGGCATCCACTGCCAGCATCTGACCCGGTTCAAAGGCCAGAATATCACCGGCTTCCACTTCCTCCGGCGCCACCGTGACTTTTTCACCGCTTCGCATCAGCGTGACATTGCCGGGATGACGGCGGTACCGTCTGCGGGTATAGGATCTGGCAAGTTCCGCCATCATATCCTGAAGCAGACCGGCCAGAACATAGAAGATCATAATGACAGCGCCCTGCCAGCTCTTACCGAGCAGGAAAGACACAATAACCGCCAGGCAGATCAGCAATTTTTCGTTGACAGGACTCTTTTTCCGAATCAAACGCAGGCAGTCCTCGAAAACGTATCTGCCGACAACGACTGTTGCCAGAATATGAAATACATATTTCAAAAACGGCGGGACGAAGGCGAACAGACCGATTATAAACAGCAAAAGGCCAATGGCAAAACGCACCCAATACAGGCGCAGAGCCACTGCCTTCTCATCGGCGTCGCTGCCGATGGCGCGGTTTACCTTACCAAAAACATCCGGCAGATGCAATTCTTTTTTCTTCTGGTCTCTCTCCCCCTTAGGGGATGATGCGCCCTTTTTGAACAGATCCATAATATCCACCTTTATCAAAAGCCTGTATGGCATGAAGCCTATTATTCTTTAATATAGAATACAGCACCAAAAGTGCAGTGTCAACACTTTTCGACCGGACGGATCTTAAGTATTTCTAATTTTCCCCTGATTATTCACGGGCGAAACCGTCTTCAAAAAATTTGAAGATGCTGGAAACCGCTGTCAGATAAAGTTTGCTCTTGAATCCACAGCCGGCGCTGTAGTATAATGAAAAAAAGACCTGTCTGACGCACACAGCGGGTCTGTCGATAGGTTTTCTGATATCTTCAGTTCATCGCATAGGATGGAGGGACTGTCCATGAACAGGATATTACAGGTGCAGTACGCGGTGCTGCGGGTAATCGCGTTTCAATCGGATATTGAAGTTCCCGGCGGCCGGGCGAAAAGCCTGGACTGGGAGCGGGTTCATATGGCCTCCTGTGCCCGGACGGCCCAGTTTTTGGCGCAGATTCGGGGCGTGGATCCGGAGCTGGCCGCCTGCGCGGCGGCCGTCCACGATTTCGGCCGCATCATAACGGGCAATCACACCAATCACGCTGAGGTCGGGTACGTCCCGGTGCAGCGTTTCCTGAAAAACGAAGGTATTTTTACCGACAGTGAGATCTCGCAGATCGCTCTGGCCGTCAAAAATCACAGCAGCAAAACTGTCGTCGGGTCTCCCCTTGACGAGACGGTCAAGGACGCAGACGTGATCGACTGCTACGAATTGGGAGAGCCCTTTGACCGGCCTGAGAAAGAGCAGCGCTATCGCGCATGGCTCGATGAACTCGCCCGGTACCGCAAATAAGAAACAATCAGGCAAAGCCCGCGGATTGGTATCCGCGGGCTTTTATTCTTCCAGAAGCATCCGGAGCTGTCGCTCCGCTTCTATGGGGTCCGCTCTGCCGGCGCTTGCCCGCATGACGGCGCCCACGAGGGCTTTTATAGCTTTATCTTTTCCCCTTTTATAATCGGCAACCGCTCTTTCATTTTCGGTAAGTGCCTGCCTGCATATCTGCCGGAATTGCTGTTCGTCAAGGGCGCTTACGTCCTGCCGGGAGAGCAGGTCTTTCAGATGCGCTTTCGTCTCCAGCATCCGGGCCAGAAGGGTCTTGGCCACGTTTTTGCTGACACTCCCTCTCTCGACCAGAAGGGAAAGCTCCCGAAGCTCCCCGGCGGTAACGGAAGGCGACCAGTTTTCCCGCTGAGCCTCTGTGGAAAGGATGGCAAACATCTGGGTGACGATAAAGCCTGCGGCGATCCGAGGGTCCTTCAGGCCATGGCAGGCCTGTTCAAAGTAATCGGCAACTGCGTTGAATTTCACCAACTGCGCTGCGTCGTCCGGCGCCAGTCTCAGCATTTGGATATAGCGGTCCTTTTTCGCCGCCGGCAGCTCCGGCATGGTTTTGCGAAGCTGCTCGACCCAGATCGGTGACAGCACAATCTCCGGCAAATCC
>ONVR01000278.1 GCA_900321335.1 uncultured Eubacteriales bacterium
AAGTCCCTCACTTCCTCAAAGGAAAACACGTCGTTCAGGCTCTCCAGCGGCACCTCGTGGACCACCGGCGCAAAGGTGGACTGGGCCGTTCCCCCCACCCGCTGGGTAGGCGAATCCGGCACGATCAGCTCCGGATGCTCCTTTTCCAGGGCCTTGAGCTGCCGCATCAGGGCGTCGTACGCAAAATCCGATATGGTCGGCGCGTCCAAGTCGTAATAGCTGTGGTTGTGTTTTTCGATCTCGGCCCGCAGGCTTTCGATCTGCTGTCTGATATCCATTGCAATTCACCTGACTTCATCCATACTCGCGTACAGCTCGGGCACCTTGCCAACGATCACGGTTTCGGCGATCACCACCGTGGTGTTCACCGGTGCCGTCAGTTCCCGTCCCGGGATCACCACCAGCACCTGCACGGACACGTTGAGCCGGATCTGGTGCCGGGTCTGGTTGATCCCCGCCGCGGAAAAATCGTTCTCAAACCGGGCCGACACGTTGGTCACCGCCTTGAGCTTCACGGGAATCAGCGGTCCCCTGCCGTAAAACAGGCTGCTGTCCATCACCGTCCCCAGGGGGATCTCCAGTTCGGAAACAAAGTTATCCGAGATCTCCTGTATGATCCGGGTGGTGATCTCCGCCTGCAGAAGATTGACGGCGGATACGTTGGTGATCAGCGCCGTCACGTTTCCCTCCGCGTCCTTTTCCATGGTCACAAGGGCGTCGTAATCCAGAAGGCCGGAGCGGATCTGGCTCTGGATCACCCGGTTGATCTTCAGACTGACGGCGTCCGTCACCGTGTACAGGGCCGTCTGCTCCACCAGGGGATCGATCCGCCTGACGTAGTACCCCAAAAGCAGGCACCCCAGGATCATCAGGATTCCCGCCGCCACGAAAACGGCGCCAAGCACCCTGTGCCGTCTCCGCTTTATCCTGCCCAGTTTCCCCATCTGCACGGTCATTCCTCCCGGAATCACTCTATGCGCAGAGGTGGGACTTTAAGCGTGTACGCCTTACAGTTCGTTTACGATCTGCTTGAAGACGTTTCCCCGCTCCTCAAAGTTCTTGAACCGGTCAAAGGAGGTACAGGCCGGAGACAGGATCACCACGTCGCCGGGCTCTGCCAGCCGGGAGGCCTGCACCACCGCGTCCCGGAATCCCTCCACCGTATAGATCTCCGGCTCCCCGGCATACCCCGGGGTGTTTTCCACCGCAGCGCGGATCTTGTCTGCGGTCAGGCCCGTGAGCACCAGCTTTTTCACGTGCCCGACGATCTCGGCGCCCAGGCTGTCGAAGGGCACGCCTTTGTCCTTGCCTCCGGCGATGAGGATCACCTTCTGGGCAAAGGACCGGAGTCCCGCCGTCGTCCGGGAGGGACTGGAGGCGATGGAGTCGTTGTAATACTTCACCCCGTCCTTTTCCCGGACCAGCTCGATCCGGTGGGCAACGCCCCGGAATTCCATGGCCACCTTCCGCATGTTCTCATGGCTCACAAGGCCGCGGACCGCCGCAAAGGCCGCCATAAAGTTCTCCACGTTGTGCTCGCCGGGGATAAAGATATCCTTCGCGTCCATGATCTTCGTATCCGTGCCGTTTACCGCCTCCCGGATGACCCCGTCCTGGCAGTAAACCCCGTTATAGACGCATCGGTTTCTGCTGAACATGAGATACTCGCCCTTCGCCTCTGTGACGAAGGCGGCGGTGATCGCGTTGTCGGCGTTGAGCACCACCCGCCCCGCCTCGCTCTGATGCGCGAACACGTTGCGCTTGGCGTCGGTATACTCCTGCATATCCTTATGCACGTCCAGGTGGTTCGGCGCGACATTGGTCACAACGGCGATGTCTCCGCTGCGCTTCATGGTCATCAGCTGGAAGGAGGACAGCTCCAGCACGGCGATGTCGTCTGGCTTCATCTGCCCCGCCTTGTCCAGAAGGGGCGTTCCGATATTGCCGCCGGTGTATACCGTAAAGCCCTGCTGCTCCAGAAGCCTTGCGATCACGCTGGTCGTCGTTGTCTTGCCGTCGCTGCCGGTCACCGCGATGATCCTGCAGGGACAGACCTCAAAAAACGCCTCCATCTCAGAGGTGAGCACCGCGCCGTTTTCCACGGCCCGGGCAATGCCGGGCACGTCCGGCCGGACCCCCGGCGTCCGGAAGATCACGTCGGCCCGTATCTCGTCGAGATACCCCTCGCCCAGCACCAGCTTCACCCCGAGCTCCTCCAGCTCCCGGCCCAGCTGACCCAGCTGTTCCCGGGTGCGCCGATCCCGGGCCTCCACGGTGCAGCCGCCGCTTCTGAGCAGCCGGATCAGCGGCGTATTGCTCACGCCGATCCCGATCACCGTGATGCGTTTTTCCCGTAAAGATTCCACGTATTGTAAAAGATTCATAGTCTCTCTCCCGTATCCGAAAAATGATACGTAAATTATACAATAGTTGCGCCCATAATTCAAACAGAAATTGACGAGAGCGTATAATGCAGGATCTCATACGATTTTGCTGTTGATAAATCTACAAAAATAGTGTATAAATAAGGTTGAAGTATACTAGAAGAAGGAACTGTTCTTATGCTTGAACTGAAAAACATCTGTTACAGCGCCGACGGCAAGGAGATCCTCAAAAACATCTCCCTGGAAGTGACGGAGCGCTTTGTTGCCATTACCGGTCCCAACGGCAGCGGCAAATCCACCCTGGCCCGCCTCATTGCGGGCATCATCAAACCCGACAGCGGCCGGATCCTTCTCGACGGAGAGGATATCACCGACCTGTCCATCACCGAGCGCGCCAATGCCGGCGTCAGCTTCGCCTTTCAGCAGCCCGTCCGCTTCAAGGGCCTGACGGTCAAGGATCTGATCACCCTTGCCGTGGGCATGAAGATCACCACGGCGGCGGCCTGCGAGTATTTAAGCGAAGTGGGCCTGTGCGCCAAGGACTACATCAACCGGGAGGTCAACGCCTCTCTCTCCGGCGGCGAGCTCAAGCGCATCGAGATCGCCATGATCAACGCCAGAGGGACCCGTCTGAGTCTGTTTGACGAGCCCGAGGCCGGCATTGACCTGTGGAGCTTCCAGAACCTGATCAAGGTTTTCCGCTCCATGTACGAGCGGACCCGGGGCAGCATCATGATCATCTCCCACCAGGAGCGGATCCTGGACATCGCCGATAAAATCGTCGTGATCTCCGGCGGAGAGATCACCGCCGTGGGCACCAAGGAGGAGATCCTCCCCTCCCTTCTGAGCACCACCGCCGAGTGCCGCTACAAGAAAGGAGACCTGTGATATGTTAACGGAAATCCAGAAGCAGCTTCTCCGTGAGGTGGCGGATATCCACGGCATTCCCGAAGGGGCTTACAACATCCGTCTCAACGGCGAGGCTTACGGCCGCCAGTCCAGCGCCAACATCGACATTGTCAAAAAAGAGGACAAGCCCGGCATTGATATCTTCATCAAGCCCGGTACGAAAAACGAGGCCGTTCACATCCCCGTCATCATCTCCCAGACCGGGCTGAAGGATCTGGTCTACAACGACTTTCACGTGGGTGAGGACTGCGACGTGACCATCGTG
>ONVR01000062.1 GCA_900321335.1 uncultured Eubacteriales bacterium
CTTTGCCCGGTGCTGTCCTTCCACAAGGACCTTGATCCCGCCGCCGGGAACCCGCAGAAGCTGCTTGATATAGCACACGGTCCCCATACGGAACAGATCCTTTTCCTCAGGATTTTCCGTAGCCACGTCCTTTTGGGCAAGAAGGAAGATCCTTCTGCCGTTTTCCATGGCTGTATTGAGGGCAGCAATGGACTTGGGCCGCTCCACATCAAAATTCAGAAGCATAAACGGAAAAACAGACAGCCCCCGCAGGGCAAGCATCGCTAGTTTTTCAGTTTTCACAAGGGTTTGGTCACTCATATGTCGTTCTCCTTTATCTCCTGGCGACGGAGGCGGCCTCCGGCCTTTTTAGAAGAGCCGCACTTAACAGTTTAAGTGCGGCTCACTCGATTTCTTTAAGAAGCGTCAACCACGTCGGGATCGATCTTTGCCTTTTTGCGCCTGACGATCGTCGGCTCGCACTCCCCAAGAACAGCGCCTTTGGTAATGACGACCTTTTCAATCTTCTTGTCGGAGGGCACTTCATACATGACGTTCATCATGAGCTTTTCCATGATGCTCCGCAGACCTCTTGCGCCGATCTCCAATTCAATGGCCTTATCGGCGATAGCCCCCAGCGCGTCCGGTTCAAACTCCAGTGTCACGCCGTCATACTGCAAAAGCGCCTGATACTGCTTGGTAATGGCGTTTTTCGGCTCCGTCAGGATCCGGATGATGTCCTCCCGCTTGAGAGACTGGAGGGGAACAATGACGGGAATACGCCCGATGAGCTCCGGAATGATGCCGAACTTCATCAGATCGTGGGACTGAACCTCGGAGAGGATCTTGCTCACGTCCCGCTGCTTTTTGCTGACGATCTCGGCGCCAAAGCCCATGCTCTTCTTGTCCATGCGGTTTTCGATGATCTTGTCAATGCCCTCAAAGGCACCGCCGCAGATGAACAGGATGTTGGTGGTGTCGATCTGAATAAACTCCTGGTGCGGATGCTTTCTCCCACCCTGGGGCGGAACATTGGCAACCGTTCCCTCCAGAATTTTCAGCAGAGCCTGCTGAACACCCTCGCCGGATACGTCACGGGTGATGGAGGTGTTCTCGCTTTTTCTGCCGATCTTATCCAGCTCGTCGATGTAAATGATCCCGTGCTGGGCGCGCTCCACGTCAAAATCAGCGGCCTGGAGAAGGCGCAGCAGAATATTCTCAACGTCATCGCCCACATAACCGGCTTCCGTCAGCGTCGTGGCGTCTGCAATGGCGAAGGGTACGTTGAGCATCTTAGCCAGGGTCTGGGCAAAGAGCGTCTTGCCGCAGCCAGTGGGCCCCAAAAGCAAAATGTTGCTTTTCTGCAGCTCCGTATCCACCTCACCACCGTAGTAGATCCGTTTATAGTGGTTATAGACGGCCACGCTCAAGGCGACCTTGGCCTGTTCCTGTCCAACCACGTAATCATCCAGGATTTTATGGATGTCCATGGGCTTGGGAAGGGTTTGCAGCGTTTCCACGTACTCATCCCGACTCTGCTTCTGTACGGGCACAAAACTCTCGCCGAGGATCTCACCGCAGAGATTGACGCACTCGTTGCAGATATAAGCGCCGCGGCCAGCGATCATCCGCTCGACCTGGCCCTGAGTCTTTCCGCAGAAGCTGCAGCGTACTTGCTTATCGTCTGTTTTTGCCATATTGCGGGAGACTCCTTATCGTTTTGCAATGATGGAATCGATCAGTCCAAAGTCAAGAGCTTCCTGGGCGGACATGAAGTTGTCCCGCTCACAGGCTGCCTTCACCTCGTCGATGGGCTTGCCTGTGTTTTCGGCCAGGATCCGGTTGAGGTTGTTCTTGATCCGAAGAATGTTCTCCGCGTGGATCTGAATATCCGTGGCCTGTCCCTGGAAACCGCCGGAGGGCTGATGGATCATGATCTCCGAGTTGGGCAGCGCGATGCGTTTGCCCTTGGTGCCGGATGAGAGCAGAAACGCGCCCATGCTGGCTGCCATGCCGATGCAGATGGTGGAAACGTCCGCCTTGATATACTGCATGGTATCGTAAATCGCCATACCGGCGGTAACGGAGCCGCCGGGGCTGTTGATATAAAACTGGATATCTTTATCGGGGTCCTGGGCCTCCAGGTAGAGAAGCTGCGCCACGATCACACTTGCGGACGCGTCCGTCACCTGCTCCCCCAGAAACACGATACGGTCGTTGAGAAGTCTTGAGAAAATATCGTAAGACCGCTCGCCCCGGGATGTCTGTTCAACTACATATGGAATCAAAGCCATATTGTCATCTCCTTTTCAGCACTGTTGAAATCATATCTTGCTTCTATTCGGAGTATACCCATTTCTGTAAAATTATTCCTCAGTCTTTTCCTCGGCGGCAGGAGCCTCCTCGGCGGGCGCTTCCTCTGCCGCTGCCGGCTCCTCGGCAGGCGCTTCCTCAACAACACCGTTTTCAGCAATGAGCTTCTGGGCCTTGTTGAGCTTGACACGGCGGGTCACATAGGCCTTGTCAACCTGCTGCTTGGCATCGTCCAACTCCAGACCGTACTGAGCTGCCACGTCTGCGTACTCCGCCTCGATCTCCTCGTCGGTGGGCTCGATCGCTTCGACCTCGGCGATTTTCTCCAGCGTCAGATTGAGCTTTGCCTGCTTTTCAGCCTGAGGCCGGATGCTCTCCCGGAACTGTTCCAGATTGGAGCCGGTCATACCGAGATATGCCTCAAGCCCCATTCCGTACTGTGCAAGCTGAGCGCTGAAGTTCTCAACGCCGCCCTCCACGTACTCGTCGATGAGCGCAGCGGGAATATCCGCCTGCATGTTCGCAACGGCCTTATCCAGCAGTGCGTTTTCAAAGGCGGCCTGTGCCTGGGCCTCCTTCTGGACCTTCAGGTCCTCACGCAGGTGATCCTTGTACTCCGCGAGCGTATCAAACTCGGAGACGTCCTTGGCAAACTCGTCGTCCGCTTCGGGCAGGACCTGGCTCTTGAGCTCGTTGAGCTTGACGTGGAAGACCACGTCCTTGCCGGCCAGATTCTCCGCGTGATACTCCGCAGGGAAGGTCAGGTCCAGATCTCTCTCTTCGCCGACCTGCATGCCCTGGATCTTCGCCTCAAAGCCGGGGATAAAGGTGTTTGAGCCCAGCTTGAGCTCATAATTCTCGCCGTGACCGCCTTCAAAAGCGACACCGTCGAGATAGCCGTCGTAGTCAATGATGGCCGTATCGCCGTTGATGGCGGGACGGTCAACGTTCTCAATGCGGGCATTGCGCAGACGGATCTTTTCGATCTCGCCCTGAACGTCATTGTCGGTCACCTCAACGGCCGGCTTGACGGCCTTGAGGCCCTTGTACTCGCCCAGTGTAACCTCAGGATACAGGGCCATTTCAAACGTTACGGTAACGGATTTATCATCGTTTACATGGACATCCTTCACGTCGGGATAGCCGACGGTGTTAAGTTCCTTCTCCCGCACCGCGTCAGCGCAGGCACGGGGCAGCAGCGCCTCCATGGCGTCCTCATAAAACACGGTCGCACCGTACATATTCTCAACGATCTTTCTGGGCGCTTTTCCCTTTCTGAAGCCGGGTACGGAAATCATATTTCTGTTTTTCCGATACACCTCGTTGAGCGCCGCGTCAAACTCCTCTGCGGAAATGTCCATTACCAGCTCGGCAATATTGTTCTCTTTCTTTTCACAGCTCTTTACGTTCACGTTATTTCCTCCTACAGTTAACATCGCCATTGCGGCATACTAATGAATTATACCACGTTTTTTTCGTGATTGCAATTCCCTTTCTGATATCCTTAACGTATGTTTTTATGCTTTTATCAGCAGCGGACGGAAATTCAGATAGTCCGCCGCCACCAGCCGGTAATCGACTCCGGCGGTAAGGCCCTGGATGGCGTGCTGATGGCTGTACCCGTGCAGATGACCATAAAAACACTCCCGGACGCCGTAGCGGTCGAGCAGTGTCACGATCTCATCACAGACGTAACTGCGGGAGTATCGGGGCGGGTAGTGAAGAAAGCACAGCTTTTCCCGGTCTCCGGCGGCTTTGAGAGACGTCTCCAGACGTCCGGCTTCCCGCAGCAGGATCTTTTTATCGTGCTCGGGACTTTTCTCCTCTTCATAAAACCAGCCTCTCGTGCCGCACAGAGCATACGGCCCGTACTGGGCGCAGTTGTTGAACACATAACGGATCGTGTCAAACCCGTTGTCCTGGAGAAACCGGTCCAGTTTGGACGCCGTACTCCACCAGAAATCGTGATTGCCCTTGATTAGAACCTTTTGTCCCGGCAGCGCGTTGAGAAACCGGAAATCCTCTCCGGCGTCGGCCAGGGTCATGGCCCAGGAGATATCCCCGCAGATGACGCAGACATCCTGCTCTGTCAGCGATGCAAAGCCGTTTTCGATTTTTTCAATGTAATGATCCCATCTTCCGCCAAATGCGTCCATAGACTTGGACGGATCTGACAAGGACAGGTGCAGATCGCCGATGGCGTATAAAGACATCCGTTTCCTCCCGTATAAATCAAGATGAACAGGGGATATTAAAAATGTCGGTCCTCAATCCGGACCGGCCCGAACCATCTGAAAGGAGCGCCTCGCCCATGGAATCCATTTGCGGACACGAAAAGCTCCCCGGGGTGGACTGCGGTGTGATCAACTGTAAATACCACAGTGCGGACAATGCCTGTGTGGCAAGCAGCATCACCGTGGAAAACCACAACGCCATCAAGCGTGCCGAGACCTTCTGCGGCACGTTTACACCCCGCTCTGAGCTCTGATACAAGGCCAAACCGCTCCGGCACGGAACATCCCGTGCCGGAGCGTATGGTTTTATTGTAAAAAGTCTTCGACCACACGGATCATATCACTCTTGTCTACAACGCCGTCAAACCGTGGCGTCTTGCCCCGAAGAGAGCACAGGGGCTTGGGGCCGGTTGTATTGGTCTGCCGGGAGAGCATGTCGATGAGATCCAGGCCGCTTCCGGTTGCGTCCTTCCCCAGCGCCTCCAGAACGGCTGCGCAGAATTTATAGGGGCTTGCGGTGGAGACCACGACAGACGCGGTCTTGTCCCCCGTATTTGCCTGATACCGCTGCAGCACGCTGTAGGCAACGGCTGTATGCGTGTCGATAAGATAGCCGTACTGCTCAAAGGTCCGGCGAATGGTGTCTTTTGTCTCTTCCTCGGAACTGGAGCCGCAGGCAAAGGTCTCGTCGATGCGGGCCTTCAGCGCAGGTGTGATCTCATAGCTGCCCCGGGTGTTGAGCTGTTCCATGTATCCGGCCACCAGCTGATCGTCCTTTCCGGAGAGCTCAAAAAGCAGCCGCTCCAGATTGCTGGATACCAGAATATCCATAGACGGAGAAATCGTGGTATAGAAGGTCCTGTTTTTATTATACACACCGGTCTGAATAAACTCCGTCAGCACATCGTTGCAGTTGGAGGCGCAGATGAGTTTGTTGACCGGCAGTCCCATGCATTTGGCATAATAGCCGGCGAGAATGTCACCGAAATTACCTGTGGGCACGCAGAAGTTGACCTTCTCTCCCATGGCAATGCGTCCGGCATTGAGCAGATCACAGTATGCGGAGATGTAGTACACCACCTGAGGCAGCAGACGCCCCCAGTTGATGGAGTTGGCCGAGGAAAGGAAATATCCCTTCTCTGTCAGGCGCTGACGGAGCGCCTCGTCGGAAAAGATCTTTTTAACCCCGGTCTGGGCGTCGTCAAAATTACCGATCACGGAACAGACGTTCACGTTCTGCCCCTGCTGGGTGATCATCTGCAGCTGCTGAATATCCGAGACGCCGTCTTTGGGATAAAAGACGATGATCTTCGTTCTCGGCACGTCCCGGAACCCCTCCAGAGCGGCCTTGCCCGTGTCGCCGGAGGTAGCCACGAGAATGCAGACCTGGCGCTTCTCCCCTGTTTTGTCCAGAGAAGCGGTGAGCAGATACGGAAGCATCTGCAGCGCCATATCCTTAAAGGCACAGGTGGGACCGTGCCACAGCTCCAGAAACCAGTTGCCGTCCGGTGTGGGGCGTGTCGGCGCAATGGCCGGCGTGTCAAATCCGGGGGCGCTGTATGCCGCCCCGGTGAAACGCTCCAGCTCTTCACGGGAAAAGTCCTCCAAAAACAGCTTCATCACATATACGGCCCGCTGCTGGTAATTCATCTTTGCCAATGCCTCGAGGGCGGTGGGCTCCAGTGCGGGAATCTCAGACGGCACAAACAGGCCGCCATCCCGGGCAAGGCCCTGGGCAATGGCTTGCGCCGCCGTGATCTGAACGCTCTTGTCTCGGGTGCTCTGATATAACATGTGTGCTCTCTCCTTATATGAATCTGTGCAATTCCATTTTATCCGCTGCGATCAGGCGTCGTCTCCGAAGGCATTTTCCAGAACGCTGATTTTTGAATGCTTCCCATCCGGATCCGTGAGGATCTCCACCACGTCAAACCGCGGCTGCAGCTCCGTCTCATTCTGCTCCAGCCATAATCTGGCCGTGGTCAGGATCCGTCGCTGCTTTCTCTCGTCAACATAGGCTCCCGGCCGTACCCAGGTATCGGACGCCCGGAGCTTGACCTCCGCAAAGACAATGTATTTTCTGTTTTTTACAATCAGGTCGATCTCTCCGAAACGGCTGCGATACCCCGTCCCGATCACCTGATAGCCTTTTTTCCGGTAATAATCCGCGGCCAGCCGCTCTCCGGCGGCTCCTCGCATTCGATTCTCGTTTCCTGTCATTGTCAGTGCATCTTCTTTAAAAACGTCATGCGGTGGATCTCACTGGGGCCAAACGCCCGGAGTTTTTCATAGTGCAGACGGGTAGGATAGCCCTTATGCTTTTCAAAGCCGTATTGGGGGTACTGCTCTGCCAGACGGAGCATCAGCCGATCCCGGCTGACCTTGGCCAGAACAGAGGCCGCCGCGATATTGGCGGACTTTCCATCCCCGCCAACAATACAGTCGTTACGGTATTTTATACCCGAAGAACGGTTTCCGTCAATCAGGCAGATATCAGGCACCGGTATGAGCTGTTCAATAGCCCTGTTCATGGCAAGATAAGTGGCATTGAGAATATTGTATGCATCAATTTCCTTTTCGCTGGCCCAGGCGATCCCATAGGAAACAGCCTGCTCTGTTATAACGGTGTACAGGGCCTCCCGCTTTTTTTCCGTGAGCTTTTTGGAGTCGTCAAGGCCGGGGATCTCCAGACCGCGGGGCAAAATCACCGCTGCGGCGCATACCGGTCCCGCCAGAGGGCCGCGTCCCGCCTCGTCAACGCCGCAGACGACGGTATCTCCCGCGTCGAAGTATATCTGCTCGTAGTGCCATAAATTCATGTTTCCACCGTCTCCAGCGTAATGCGCCCCAGTTTGCCGCCCCGAAACTCGTCCAAAAGGATATTGGCCATGCGTTCCATGTCCACCTCGCCGCCGGAAATGAGAAAACCGCGCTTCCGTCCAGCCGCTTCCAGCAGGTCAAAACCGCTCTCTCCACCGTCGGGTGCAAGTTTATAGCGCTCCAGCAATCGCTCGGGGTAGCTTTCCGCCAATACCGTCATCAGATTGGCCGCCAGGGTTTCTTTATCCAGAATATCATCCTTTACGGCTCCGGTAAAGGCCAGGTGCTCCCCCACCTGCTGGCTTTCAAACTTGGGCCAGAGGATTCCCGGTGTGTCCAGCAGTTCAAGACCGCTGTCCAGCGTGATCCACTGTCTTCCCTTTGTCACCCCCGGTTTATCCGCCGCCGCAGCGGCCTTTCGCCGGGCAACCTTATTGATAAAGGAGGATTTTCCCACATTGGGAATGCCGACCACCATGATCCGAAGCTTTCTGCCGGTCTGGCCCTTCCGGGCGTAGAATTCCAGACGATCCTTCAAAAGCGTTTTTACCGTCTGGCCGAAAGCATTGATACCTTTGCCGGTTTTACAGTCTGTTTCCAGTACGCCGCAGCCTGAGTTCCGGAAAAATGCCGCCCATTTTCTGGTCTCGGCGGGATCGGCCTGATCCACCCGATTGAGAATGATCAACACGGGCTTGTCTCCGATGATCTCCGGAAGATCCGGGTTTCTGCTGGAGATGGGAATCCTGGCGTCGATGACCTCGCACACAGCGTCGACCAGCTTGACGTCTTCAGCCATCTGCCGCCGGGCCTTGGTCATATGCCCGGGAAACCACTGTATATTGATCTGTTCATGCATGTGAATCACCTACCCCTACCGGTACACGGAGCCAATGCGTCCTGTGTCCTTTACGCCGTTCATGTTCGCCCCCGGCAGGATCAGCCAATAGACCTTTCCGATAATATCCCGCTGATCGATCAGACCCACGGCGCTGGAGCGGCTGTCCGTAGAGCCGTTTCGGTTATCGCCCATGACGAACAGCTTTCCCTCCGGCACGGTGATCGGACCGGAAAAATCCTCCTGCTTCCATGTGGGCTCGTAGGTATAAGGCTCCTGCAGGGCCTGTCCGTCCACATAAACGATGCCTTGGGTAAAGTCAATGTCCACCGTCTGCCCCCCTACCGCAATGATCCGCTTGACCAGAGAGTAGTCAAACAGACCCGTGTTTTCCGGCCGGAATACGACGATGTCCCCCTGCTTTGGGGTGTAGAAGAGCTTGGAGCAGATCACCTTGTCGTTGTTGTTCAGCGTGTCATACATGGAGGTTCCCCGCACGTTGACGACTCTTCCGACAAAGACGAACAGCAAAATTCCTGTCACCAGGGCCGAAACGACACACTGGATCCAGTCAAAAAGCTCCATTTTGGCGGACTGCTTTTCCGGTTTTCCGTTTTTCTTTTTTCTGCGCGTCGTAACGGTTTTTTCCTCGTCCATGGTACGCTCCTGTCTCTTGATGTCGGCCCTGAAAAGCCTGATGATGAATTATAGCACAATTCCGGAAATAAAAAAAGAGGGCATACACCCTCTTTTTTTACAATTTTGATCAAATTCTCTCTTTGACCTTTGCCTTCTTGCCGACTCTGTTTCTGAGGTAGTACAGCTTTGCACGTCTGACCTTACCTCTTCTGACAGTCTCGATGGAAACGATCGTGGGAGAGTGAACGGGAAACACCTTCTCGCAGCCCACGTTGTAGGAGATGCGGCGAACGGTGATGGTCTCGTTGATCCCGCCGTGCTTCTTGGCAATAATCGTGCCCTCAAAAGCCTGGTTTCTCTCACGGCTTCCCTCTTTTACACGGACGGTAACTCTAACGGTGTCACCAACGTGCAGCTCCGGCAGTTCCGGCTTCATGTACTGGGAATTGAGCGTCTGAATAAGATCCATGTTTAATTATCCTCCTCATGTATTCAGGCGTTCATTCCCGCGGGGCCGCGGCAGAGGACCACCCGTAATTAAACAGTCAAATTGCTAAAATATATTAGCACAGGTTTACACCATTTGCAAGCAAATTTTTCAATTTTTCTCGAATTAAATTTATATGAACGACTGTTTTCTTTCAAATATCTGTGGTATCATAGCTTTCGGAGGGGATCGCCTTGAAATCACTCAACCGAAAAATCGAGAAATTCTGCTACAACCATCCGCATTTCGGCATTCCGAATTTCATGCTGATTTATATTATTGTCAGCGCCGTGGTATACCTGCTGTGCCAGATGGATACCACTTATACCTTCTACAGTCTGCTCTATTTCCACCCCGGTCTGATTCTCCGGGGCCAGATCTGGCGGCTCGTCACCTGGATTTTCATGCCGGCCCATGACAGCTTGATTTTTGAGGCCATCTTCCTGCTGTTTTACTACTCCATCGGCAGTACGGTCCAGTCCCACATGGGAACGGCCAAGTTTACGATTTACTATCTGCTGGGCGTTGTGATCAGCGTTGTCTACGGATTTCTTACCTACTACGCGTTCCGCAGCCCGGTCATTCTCAGCGCGACGTTTTTGAACCTCTCCCTGTTTTTCGTCTACGCGACCCTGTACCCGGAAAACAAGGTGCTTCTGTTCTTCTTCATTCCCATCAAAGTCAAATGGCTGGCTTACTTTGACGCCGCATATTACGTCTATCAGATGGTGCGTATGTTTATCGCCGGCGACGTGGCAACGGGCCTGTTTCCGCTGATCGCCGTATTGAACTTCCTGATTTTCTTCGGCGACTATCTGATCGGACGGCTGCGCCGGCAGGCCCCGCGCTACAGTCCCAACGTCATTAACTTCAAGAAGGCCGCACGGGAGGAAAAACGCAAGGTGGACGCCCAGCCCTATCGGCACAAATGCGCTGTATGCGGGCGTACGGATGTGAGCAATCCCGAACTGGAGTTTCGTTATTGTTCCCGATGTGAGGGATATCACTGTTTCTGTATGGATCATATCAACAATCACGTCCACTTCAAACAGTAAGCTTGTCAAAAAGAACACCGCCGCTTTTCAGCGGCGGTGTTGTGTTTATGGGTATTTGTTATACGACCAGGAAGAACTTGACCAGGAACAGGGCAGAGATCACGTAAGTCAGAACGGAGACCTCCTTGGCTCTTCCGGTGAAGATCTTGATGATGGTGGAGGCGATCAGGCCCAGGCCGATGGCGTGGCCGATGGAGCCGGAGATGGGCATGCCGATGAGCATGATGGCCAGGGGCACGCTCTCGTCGAGCTTTTCAAAGTTGACGTTTTTCAGACCGCTGAGCATCAGCACGCCCACGTAGATCAGGGCTGCAGAGGTAGCGGCGGCGGGAATAATGGCGGCAATCGGCGCCAGGAACATACAGGCCAGGAAGATGATGCCTGTGGTCAGGGCGGTCAGACCCGTGCGGCCGCCGGCCTCAACACCGGAGGCGGACTCGATGAAGGTGGTAACGGTAGAGGTACCGGTCACAGCGCCGGCAACGGTGCCGACGGCATCGGCCAGAAGGGCTTCCTTCATCTTGGGCATATTGCCGTTTTCGTCAACCATGTTGGCTCTGGTGGCTGTACCGACCAGGGTGCCGATGGTATCAAACATATCGATCATACAGAATGTGATGATCAGGGTAATGGCCGTGAACCATCCGATATTGAACAGAGAGGCAAAATCGAACTTAAAGAACGTGGTGGAGAACATATCACCGAAGGGAGGCAGCCAGGACGCGGACTTCAGGGACTCGAAGGGATTGATGCCGAGGAAAATGGCCTCCCCTGCCCAATAGATCACAGATGCTGCAAGCATGCCGATGATAACGGCGCCCTTCTTCTTGTAGTGGGCAAGAATCACAATCACAAACAGGCCGACAAACATAGTGATGACCGTTAGGATCATGGTGGAGTAGCCGGAGCCCATGTTGTCCTTGATTACGCTGGGCGTCAGCGCGCCGAAGAAATCGCGCATGACGTAGAAGGGCGCGGCAAAGCCGTTGCCGTCGGAGTAGATGCCTACGTTGGAGCCAAAGCCGATGTTCATCAGCATCAGGCCAATGGCAGGCGCGATACCCATACGGACCCCAAGCGGAATGGACTCAACGATCTTTTCCCGGACATTGAACACAGAGAGAATGATAAAGATAATGCCTTCGATCAAAATGATGCACAGGGCGGCGTGGAAGCCTTCCACATAGGTAATGCCCAGCATACCGGCAATGTTGCCGACCACAACGGCGAAGAAGCTGTTCAGGCCCATGCCGGGGGCCATGGCGAAGGGCTTGTTGGCCGCAAAGGCCATGACGAACATGCCGATGGCGGAGGCAAGGCAGGTTGCCATGAACACGCCGTTCCAGAGGTTTTGTCCCTCAGCGCCAAAGTTGGTCAGCAAGTTCGGGTTTAGGGCGATGATATAGGCCATGGTCATAAACGTTGTCAGACCGGCCACGATCTCCGTCCGCACAGTGGTACCATTGTTTTTCAATTTGAAAATTTTTTCCATATGGTATACCTCCATTCTTAATGACAATGTGAGTTTACCACAGGAACCGGCAAAAAGCTACATATTTTACAATATTTTTTAACAAACTGTGAACGGTTCTTTGATCCTCATCAAGAAAGACCGCATAAAAAACGCCGCTGCGGACTTCTTCAGTCTGCAGCGACGTGGTGCCGGTGACCGGGATCGAACCGGTACGAGATTTCTCTCACGGGATTTTAAGTCCCGGGCGTCTGCCTGTTCCGCCACACCGGCAGATACGGCGGGATTATCATAGCATTCAGGTCCGGATTTGTCAACCGAAACCACACGGCAGGTACTCTTGCATTTTTTCCGCGGCCGGGTATAATACGAGTTGCAGATTCTATACGGAACGGAGGAAACCGGTATGGCCTTTCACGTGATTTTTGATATGGACGGCGTGATCCTCGATACAGAGCACATGTATCTGAATGCCTGGCGCAAGGTGGCAAAGGAAAACGGACTTGGCGATCTGGACGCGCTGATCTATCGATGCATCGGCCTGAATGAACGCAGAACCAAGGAACTGGTCACGTCCTATCTGGGGCCGGAACGGAACTACGATACCTTGCGGGCACAGGTGAAGGATGCGTTCAACCGGCAGGCTAAGGAAACCGGTATTCCCGTAAAGAAGGGCGTCTATGAGATCTTTCCCTACCTTTCATCCAGGAAGATCACCATGGGCCTTGCCTCATCCACACGCGGGGAGCGGGTCATCCCGCAGCTGACAGACGCAAAGCTCCTTTCCTATTTCAGCGCTGTTGTAACAGGCGATATGGTTCGTTACAGCAAGCCTGAGCCGGAGATCTTTCTTCTATGCGCTGAGCAGATGGGCGTCTCCCCTGCCGATACCTACGTGATCGAGGACTCCTTCAATGGGATCACCGCGGCGCACAGAGCCGGCATGATGCCGATCATGGTGCCGGATCTGAAGCAGCCAGACGAGGCGATCCGGGCTATGACCGTAACAGTGGAAAAGGACCTGCATGACGTTGTAAAATTCTTATCCGAAAAATGATCCTTTTTCAAAAAAAGTTCTTGACATTCCCTATGAAAATGTGTATATTAAATAAGCTGACATGCACGAGTGGTGGAATTGGCAGACTCGCTAGATTCAGGTTCTAGTGCTCACTTCGGGCGTGCGGGTTCAAGTCCCGCCTCGTGCACCAAGGAAAACGACTTGCTTGGCAGGTCGTTTTCCAACATATGGGCTCGTAGCTCAGCTGGGAGAGCGCACGGTTCGCATCCGTGAGGTTCGAGGGTTCGATCCCCTTCGGGTCCACCAGATCAAAAAACCCGTCGACGAATGTCGACGGGTTTTTTAATTTTTACACTATTGACGGAAACACGTCTCCCCCTCCTTGTTATAATAGTCGTATATATTAGACACAAAGTCTTATATATGATAATATTGCATTGAAGGGAGGTGCCTGCGATCGCACAAAATCTCAAAATCAAAGCTGCAAGGGCAGAAAAGGACATGACGCAAAAGGCGCTTGCAGAGGC
>ONVR01000179.1 GCA_900321335.1 uncultured Eubacteriales bacterium
CCCAGAATGGGGCTGAACACCGGCGCTCTCTTCAGTCCGCAAACTGAAACCATCTCCGGCAGGTGCTTGTGTCTGAGATTGGTGCCGTAGATCCTGTGGGAATCATGCCGCGTATCCCGGTCCGGAGCCTCATACTCGGCAATGAGCTTTTTGCCGCCGCCGGAGTACCCCGTCAGCGAGTAGCAGGTCAGAGGATAGTCCGCCGGCAGGATCCCTGCATGGACCAGGGGATAAGTGCAGGCGATAAAACCGGATGCGTGGCAGCCGGGGTTGGCAACCCGCCTGGACGCGGCGATGGCCGCCCGGTGTCCGGCGGACAGCTCGGGGAAGCCGTAATCCCAGCCCGGTGCCGTCCGGTGAGCCGTAGAGGCGTCGATGATCCGGGTGGCGTCGTTGTGGACCAGCGTCACCGCCTCCCGTGCCGCGTCGTCCGGCAGGCAGAGGAAGACCACGTCCGCGGCGTTGATGAGCTTTTCCCGCTCAGAGACGTCCTTGCGCTTGTCCTCGTCGATGAGCAGCAGATCGATGTCCCGCCGGCTCCCCAGCCGCTGGTAGATCTGCAGGCCGGTGGTACCCTCCTTGCCGTCGATGTATACTTTAGGCTTCATGGTATCCTCTCTCTTTCAAAAATGCCGCAACGCTCTCAAGCTGCGCCTTCACCGACTTCTCAGAGGGTCCCCCCTCCACCAGCCGGGTCTCCACGCAGGTCTTCAGGTCAATGGCCTGGTACACGTCCCGGTCAAATACCTCCGACATCTTCCGGTAGTCCTCCAGGGGCAGGCTCTCCAGCGTTTGGCCGGTTGCGATGCAGTGATTCACCAGCCGTCCCACGATGGTATAGGCATCCCGGAAGGGCATGCCCTTTTTCACCAGATAGTCGGCGCAGTCCGTGGCGTTGATAAAGCCCTGGGCCGCCGCCTTGCGCATGTTCTCCGGGTGGACCTTCATGGTCTGCACCATGGCGGTAAACACAGGCAGGCAGTTGTTCACCGTGTCCACGGCATCAAAGACCTGCTCCTTGTCCTCCTGCATGTCCTTGTTATAGGCCAGGGGCAGCGCCTTCATCACCGTCAGAAGTCCCATCAGGCTGCCGTAGACCCGCCCCGTCTTGCCCCGGACCAGTTCGGCGATGTCGGGGTTTTTCTTCTGGGGCATGATGGAGGAGCCCGTGGAATAGGCATCGGACATCTCCACAAACCGGAACTCCCAGGAGCACCAGAGGATCAGCTCCTCGGAGAAGCGGGACAGATGCATCATGAGAATGGAAAGGTCGCTCATCAGTTCCAGCGCGTAATCCCGGTCTGACACGCCGTCCAGGCTGTTTTCGGTGATCCGGGCAAAGCCCAGCTCTCCGGCCACCCGGCGCCGGTCAATGGGATAGGTCGTACCGGTGCAGGCGCCGCTGCCCAGGGGCATCTCGTCCATCCGCTCCAGGCAGTCCTCCAGCCGGGTCACGTCCCGGCGGAGCATGTTGGCGTAGGCCATCATGTAGTGGGCGAAGGTCGTGGGCTGGGCCCGCTGAAGATGGGTATAGGCGGGCATGATGGTATCCAGATTCTCTCCGGCCCTGTCGTGGAGCACGGAGATCAGCGTCAGAACCTTGTCCCGGATCTGGGGGATCCGGTTTTTCAGATACATGCGGAAATCCAGCGCCACCTGATCGTTTCGGCTGCGGGCGGTGTGCAGGCGCTTGCCCGCGTCCCCGATCCGGGCGGTCAGCTCCGTCTCCACACTCATGTGGATATCCTCTGTGGCGATGGAAAAAGTCAGCTTGCCGTCGGCGATATCCTGCCGGATCTCCCGGAGGGCGGCGATGATCTTGTCCGCCTCTGCCGGATCGATGATCCCCTGGGCTCCCAGCATGCCCGCGTGGGCGATGGAGCCGTCGATATCCTCCTGATACATACGCTCGTCAAAGGTGATGGAGGCGTTGAGCTCGTCCACCAGTGCGTCCGTGTCGCTGTCAAATCTGCCTGACCAAAGTTTCATGTGTCATCCCTCGTCTTGTTTACAACGCAGTGCCCGCGGAAAGACGGGCACTGACGGTTTTCCTGTTTTGAATTACAGCTTTCCCTGCTCCCGGAGCGCCTGGACGGTGTCGGGCAGGCCCCAGAGATTGATGAAGCCCTGGGAATCCTTCTGGTCATAGTCCGACTCGTTGAAGGTCACAAGATTCTCGGAGTACAGGGTGCAGGGAGACGTGACGGAGGAGGTGATGATGTTGCCCTTGTAGAGCTTGAGCTTCACCGTACCGGTCACGTACTTCTGGGTATCCACGGCAAAGGCCTGAAGAGCCTCCCGCAGGGGGGTGAACCACTTGCCGTTGTATACCAGATCGGCAAAGTCCACGGCCAGCTTGGACTTCATGTGCTTGGTGTCCTTGTCCAGGGTGATCATCTCCAGCACCTCGTGGGCCCGGTAGAGGATCGTGCCTCCCGGCGTTTCGTACAGGCCACGGTCCTTCATGCCCACCAGCCGGTTCTCTACGATATCGAGGAGGCCGATGCCGTTGGCGCCGCCCAGCTCATTGAGCTTCCGGATCACGTCGCTGGCCTTCATCTTTTCGCCGTCCACGGCCACG
>ONVR01000180.1 GCA_900321335.1 uncultured Eubacteriales bacterium
GGCTGGAAAACGGACCCGGGTGAGTTGAACGAGCTGATCCGCGCCGTTCTGGCAGGCGAGATCCGCTACTGCCCCCACGGCCGTCCCGTGGCTGTGGAGCTGACCAAGGCCACCCTGGACAAGAGCTTCAAAAGGACCCTCTGACATGGGCCGCGTCATTGTGATCGCGGGGCCGACCGCCTCGGGAAAGACGGCCATGGGCGTCGCCCTGGCCGGTCTGGTCGGGGGCGAGGTGGTCTCCGCGGATTCCATGCAGATCTACCGGTATCTGGACATCGGCACGGCCAAGCCCACCGAGGCGGAGCAAAACGGCGTTGTCCACCATATGATCGGCTGTGTCTCCCCTTTTTCCGACTACTCCGTTTCCCGTTACGTTCAGGACGCCTCCCGGTGTGTGGACGACATCCTCGCCCGGGGCCGGGTCCCTCTGATTGTGGGCGGCACGGGACTATACATCGACGCCCTGCTCGCCGGAACGGATTTTGCCGAACAGGCGGACCCCGCTCTCCGGCGGGAGCTCCAGATGCAATATGCCCGTCTGGGCGGTCAGGCAATGCTGGCGCAGCTGGCGGAATTCGACCCGGAGGCAGCGGCAAAACTCTCCCCCAACGACGCCCACCGCATCGTCAGGGCCTTTGAGATCTACCGCGCCACCGGCGTCCCCAAAACCCAGCACGACCGGCAGACCCGGTCCGTACCGCCCCGGTATGAGGCCGACCGCATTCACCTGTCCTTCCGGGACCGGGCGGACCTTTACCGCCGGATCGACCTGCGGGTGGACGCGATGATGACCCGTGGGCTGGCCGACGAGGTTCGCCGCCTGCTGGACATGGGCGTGCCGAGGGACGGCACCGCCATGCAGGCCATCGGCTACAAGGAGCTGGCCGCCGCTCTGGAGACCGGCGGCGATCTGACGGCCGCGGCCGAGCAGATCAAGCGCAGCTCCCGGCAGTATGCCAAGCGGCAGCTCTCCTGGTTCCGCCGGAGCCGGGATGCCCTGGAAATCCTGTGGGAAAAAACGCCGGATTTTGCCCGGGGCATACAGATTGCGACAGATTATTTACACACGCGGGGCTACAATGTTTCCGTCAAATAACACGGAAAGAAGGACGGAACCATGCAGACCTGCACAAAACCGCTGCAATTACAGGACACATTTCTCAATCAGGCGCGGAGGGACAGCATTCCCGTGACGCTGTTTCTCGTAAACGGCTTTCAGCTCCGGGGCACTGTCAAGGCTTTTGACAGCTTCACCCTGGTTCTGGACTCCGATGGCAGACAGCAGCTGATCTACAAGCACGCCATCTCCACCATCGTCCCCGCCCGCGCCATAGGACTTCCGACGGAGCAGGAGCTGTAAGTTCCCCGCCGTCCGGTCCGGAAAGGCAAATCCATGCGCAGAAGTGATTTTACCTTAAAACTCATATCGGCGATCCTGCTGGTGGCCATCGCCTGTTACATCGGCGTGTACCTCATCCGGTCCTCCTCCAACGCCTTACAGACCAGCCGGGCCATGATGGTCACAGCCGGCACCAGCAGCCAGACCACCGGGTATATTATCCGGGACGAGCTGGTGCTCTCCGGCGGCGGCAGCAACGTGGCCTCCGCCGTGGAAAACGGGCAGAAGGTCGCCAAGGGAGAGGTCATCGCCGTGGCCTACGGCGGAGATTCCGCCCTGGAACAGGCGGGGCAGATCCGGACCCTGCAGATGAAGATCCGCCAGCTCCGGGATCTGGCCAAGATCGGCTCCGGCAACCTCAACGCCCAGACGGTCTTGTCCCTGGCCTACGCCGTACAGCACAACAGCTTCGACCTGCTCGAACAGCTGCGCATGAACGCCGAGGCCGGTATCTTTGAAAGCGGCGCCGGCTCCTACCTCTCCACGGAGGCGGAGATCAACGCCCTGTCCCTGGATCTGGCCCGGCTGGAATCCGCCGGCGGCAGCGGCCAGAATCTGACCGCGCCGGAGAGCGGCACCTTCACCACTGTCACGGACGGCTTTGAGGGTGTCACCATCGACAAGATCCTGTACAAAAAACCGTCGGAGGTGGCCTCCCTGTTCCAGACCGCCGCCCAGACCGACGCTCCTCTGGGAAAACTGGTTCTGAGCACGAACTGGTACTACGCGGCGTTTATGGACGCCGACGACGCCGCCCGTCTGGAAACCGGCAGCACCATGAAGATCAACTTCACAAAGAATTACAGCGGAAGTCTGAACATGACCGTTGAGAGCGTAGGCACGGCGGAAGACGGCAAATGCGTGGTGGTCTTTTCCTGTGACCGGGCGCTGACAGCGACCCTCTCCCTGCGGGAGCTGACCGGAGAGGTCATGTTCAGCAACGACACCGGCATCCTCGTATCCAAGGACGCCGTCCATCTGGATGACGACAACGAGCCCTTCGTCTACGTGCTTATGGGCTCTCAGATTGAAAAGGCCTATATCCGTGTCCTGTGTGAGTACAGCGGCAGTTACATCGTAACGGCCAGCAGCGACGACGCCTCCTTCCTGCGGGAGGGCTGTGAAATCGTGGTCCGGGGCAAGGGCCTGTATGAAGGCAAGGTGATCAAGCAGTGAGTCAGATCGCAGAAAACGTGGCCATGGTGCGGGAGCGGATCCGGGACGCCGCCCGCTCCGCCGGAAG
Source organism: uncultured Eubacteriales bacterium (assembly GCA_900321335.1). Classification (GTDB taxonomy): domain Bacteria; phylum Bacillota; class Clostridia; order Oscillospirales; family Oscillospiraceae; genus RUG678. The sequence goes on from ONVR01000180.1 coordinate 2,643, forward strand.
AGATCCGGGGGAGATCCTGCTGGTGGCCGCCACCAAAATGAACGACGCCGGGCGTGTCCGGCAGGCCGTGGAGGCCGGGGTGGACGCCTGCGGCGAAAACCGGGTCCAGGAGATCCTGGAGAAACTGCCCCAGGGGGCCTATGCGGGAAAACCCCTGCACTTTATCGGCCACCTGCAGCGCAACAAGGTCAAAAACGTGGTGGGCACCTGTGATCTGATCCAGTCCGTGGA
>ONVR01000095.1 GCA_900321335.1 uncultured Eubacteriales bacterium
GAGCCGCTTCTGGCGATGACGCCCAGATTCTGCTCCATCTCTTCCGCCGTCATGCCGATGCCGTTGTCCGTCACCGTGACGGTGCGCTTTTCCGGGTCCAGAGCGATGCGGATGCAGAAATCCTCCCGGGTCATGCCCACCTGATCGTCCGTCAGGGACTTGTAGCAGAGCTTGTCGATGGCGTCGGACGCGTTGGAGATGATCTCCCGGAGAAAGATCTCCTTGTGCGTGTAGATGGAGTTCACCATCAGATCCAGAAGCCGCTTGGACTCGGCCTTAAACTGTCTTTTTCCCATTTTGCATGCCTCCGTATATACATTATAATATTAAAGCAAAAAAGGTTTTAGCACTCTCTTCTTTCGAGTGCTAAAACATCGTACCACTCCTTCGTCTTTTTGTCAATAGCTTTCCGGGTTTGCGCCGAAAAACGGGAAAGCCGAAATTTTTTGCGGTTTCTCTTTACTTTATTCGGATTTTTCGCTATAGTTTATTAGTTAGATATTCTCTTGCAAGGAGACGTGAACCATGGATAGAATCCAGCCCCGCACCCTGTCCGGCTTTATGGAACTGCTGCCGGACAAGCAGGTGATCTTTGAAAATATGATGGACAAACTGCGCAAAAGCTACGCCCTGTACGGCTTTACGCCTCTGGACACGCCTCTGATCGAGGCCTCCGAGGTGCTGCTGGCCAAGGGCGGCGGTGAGACGGAAAAGCAGATCTACCGCTTTACCAAGGGCGACAACGATTTATCTCTCCGCTTTGACCTGACGGTGCCCCTGGCAAAGTACGTGGCTCTCAACTACGGCCAGCTCACCTTCCCCTTCCGGCGTTTCCAGATCGGCAAGGTATACCGGGGCGAGCGCGCCCAGCGGGGGCGGTTCCGGGAGTTTTACCAGGCGGACATCGACATGATCGGCGACGGCAGTCTGGATATCGTAAACGAGGCGGAGATCCCCTCTGTCATCTATAAAACCTTCACCTCCCTGGGGCTCCGGCACTTTGTGATCCGGGTGAACAACCGCAAGATCCTCAACGGTTTTTACGCCATGCTGGGTCTGACGGAGAAGTCCGGGGAGATCATGCGCACCGTGGACAAGATCGACAAGATCGGCCCGGAGAAGGTCCGGGGCATTCTCACCGGCGATGTGGGCGTGAACCGGTTGGACGCCGATGAGATCCTCCGGTTTATCGCCATCCGGGGCACCAACGACGAGGTGCTGGCCGCTCTGGAGAACTACCGGGGCAAAAACGAGACCTTTGATCTGGGTCTGGACGAGCTGAACACCGTGACCCGGTATCTGAGCGCCTTCGGCGTGCCGGAGGAGAATTTCCAGGTGGATCTGACCATTGCCCGGGGGCTTGATTACTACACGGGAACGGTGTACGAGACCACCATGACGGACCATCCGGAGATCGGCTCCATCTGCTCCGGGGGACGATACGACGATCTGGCGGGATACTACACGGACAAAAAGCTGCCCGGTGTGGGCATCTCCATCGGGCTGTCCCGGCTGTTTTTCGTGCTGGAGGAGCAGGGCTATCTCAACGACGCGCTCATCACCGCCCCGGCGGACGTGCTGGTGCTGCCCATGACGGTGTCTCTGGACGAGGCCATCACCCTGGCCACCTCTCTGCGCGCCCAGGGGGTGCGCACCCAGGTTTACTTCGAACAGAAGAAATTCAAGGCCAAAATGTCCTACGCCAACAAGGCGGGGATCCCCTACGTGATCTTTCTGGGGGAAGATGAGATCCGGGAGGGCCGCGTCACCGTGAAGGATATGCGCACCGGTGAGCAGACCTCCGTATCCCCCGGCATGGCCGCCGCCGCGATCCGGGGCAAGCTGGACAGCGACGCAGCCGCCGCCCCCATCCGGGACAGAGCGTAACACACGAATTCTATAGGAAACAGGAGAGATATTGTATGACACAGTCACGTACCCATACCTGCGGCGAGCTCCGTCTGCAGGACGCCGGCAAGGCCGTAACCCTCTGCGGCTGGATGGAAAACGTCCGGGAGGTCGGCAACGGCTTCGCCTTCGTGGTTTTGCGGGATTACTACGGCACGACCCAGATCGTACTGGAAAACGACGAGGAGAATCTGGCGCTGGTCAAGAGTCTGAACAAGGAGTCCACCCTTCAGGTCACCGGCAGGGTGCAGGAGCGCGCCAGCAAGAACCCGAAGCTCCCCACCGGGGAGATCGAGGTGGTCCCCACTGAGATCCGGGTACTGGGCCGCTGCCGATACAACGAGCTGCCCTTTGAGATCAACCGCAGCCGGGAGGCGGACGAGCAGGCCCGGCTGAAATACCGCTATCTGGATCTGCGCAACCCCGCGGTGAAGAAAAACGTGATCCTGCGCTCCCAGGTGACCTATGCCATGCGGCAGGCCATGGTGGAGCACGGGTTTCTGGAGATCAGCACCCCCATCCTCACCGCCAGCTCTCCGGAGGGCGCCCGGGACTATCTGGTACCCGCCAGAAAACACCCCGGCAAGTTTTACGCCCTGCCCCAGGCGCCCCAGCAGTTCAAGCAGCTGCTGATGACCGCCGGATTTGACCGGTACTTCCAGATCGCCCCCTGCTTCCGGGACGAGGACGCCCGGGGCGACCGGACCCCCGGCGAGTTTTATCAACTGGATATGGAGATGGCCTTTGCCTCCCAGGACGACGTGCTGGCGGTGCTGGAGGACGTGCTGGTGCCCATTTTTGAGAAATACGGCCTGTACGACCGGGTCACCCCCGCCCCCTTCCGGCGGATCGCCTACAACGAGGCCATGGAGAAGTACGGCACGGACAAGCCCGACCTGCGCATAGACCTGGAGATCACCGACGCCACGGCGCTGCTGCAGAACGTGGGCTTCGGCCCCTTCGAGGGCAATACCGTCAAGGCCGTGGTGGTTACGGACTTTGAGGCCACCCGGAAACAGATCGACAAGCTCTGCGCCGACGTGGAGGTCCAGACTGCCCAGAAAACCTACTGGTTCCGGATGGACGACAAGGGCGAGATCGTGGGGGGCATCGCCAAGTTTATCCAGCCCGTCAAGGAGCAGGTGGTCCAGGCCCTGAGCCTGAAGCCCGGCTGCTTTGTGGGTCTGGCAGCGGGCAAGCTGGGCGTGGCCCAGAAGACGGCAGGCGTCCTGCGCAGCAAGCTGGGCGTGCTGTGCCCCGATCACATGGACAAGGAGCAGTATCAGCTGTGCTGGATCGTGGACTTCCCCATGTACGAGATCGGCGAGGAGTCCGGCGAGCTGGAGTTCTGCCACAATCCGTTTTCCATGCCCAACGGCGGTCTGGAGATCCTGGAGAAGGCCGCCAAGGGGGAGATCGACCCCCTAACCATCACCGCCTTCCAGTACGATCTGGTGTGCAACGGCTACGAGAGCGCCTCCGGCGCCGTCCGGAACCACGATCCCGAGATCATGGTCAAGGCCTTTGAGCTGGTCCGGCTGGGAGAGGAGGACGTAAAGGCCAAGTTCCCCGCCATGTACAACGCCTTCTGCTACGGCGCGCCCCCTCACGCGGGCGCAGCCCCCGGCGTGGACCGGATCATCATGCTGCTCACCGGTGAGGAGTCCATCCGGGAGGTCATCCCCTTCCCCATGAACAAAAACGCCCAGGACGTGATGATGGACGCCCCCTCCCCCGTCTCGGAAAAGCAGTTGGAGGAGCTGAGCATCTGCATCCGCCCCGATGTAAAGAGCGAACAATAAACCCTATGCGCCCCGGCCACGGAAAGGCCGGGGCGCTTTTTTGTCCGTGACGCCGCCGCCGGTTGCGTAGATTCTACCTAATTTTTGAAAATTCTTTCGCAAATCTTCTGCCGGACATCAAGAGGATTGATTTTTTGCGGAAGAAAGTTTATACTATATCTGTATAAATAGGCAGTAAATACCTATGTGCGTGAATTTGAAAATTTTGAAAGTGAGGATGTTTCAAATGAGTGTATTAACTGATCTTATTTATGGCGGTTCCAACGCTGTTGCCGGCCTGACCGAAGGCGCGGTGAATGACGCTATCGCCAAGTACGGCGCGGACAAGGCCGTCGCCTTCCCCAACACGGCGTACTTCTGTCCCACCATTTACGCCGCTACCGGCGTAAAGGTCAAGACTCTGGGAGATCTGCCCGCCTGTGTGGGCGTTCTCAAGAGCCTGATCTCCAACAAGGAGGATCTGGGCGAGGCGCTCAACGCCGGTCTGGCCACCGCTGTGGGCGCTGAGATTCTGGAGCTCCTCAAATATGTGGACGGCGGCGATCCCTATGAGAATGAGGTCGGCATCGGCTTCGTGCCCGACGCCGTGATCCGTTCTCTGGGCGTGCCTCTGGTAACGGGCGACATCCCCGGTGTGGCCGTGGTTCTGGGCAAGGCCGAGAATCCCGACGACGTGGTGAAGATCGTCAAAGACTATCAGGACAAGGGCATTATGACCTTCCTCATCGGCGAGGTCATTGACCAGGTCATCGCCGGCGGCGTCAAGATGGGTCTTGACCTGCGCGTGATCCCCCTGGGCCACGACGTGACCGCCGTGATCCACGTGGTCACCGTTGCCGTCCGTGCGGCACTGATCTTCGGCGCTCTGGAGCCGGGCAAGCTCCCCGACCTGCTGACCTACACCAAGGACCGCGTCCCCGCTTTTGTCAACACCTTCGGTCCCATCGACAACGTGGTGGTCTCCGCCGGCGCCGGCGCCATTGCCCTGGGCTTCCCCGTGGTGGTGGATATCGACCTGGGTGAGAACCAGGTGGAGGGCGCTCTCGTGTCCGTGACCGACCACGCCGAGACCGTCAAGACCTCCCTGGCCCTGCGCAACATCAAGGTCAAGGCCAAGAAGATTACCCTGCCCGTATCCTTCGCCGCCGCTTTCGAGGGTGAGAGCATCCGCAAGAAAGAGGTTTACGCGGAGTTCACCTCCGACAAGAACGTCACCTGCGAGCTGGTTACCAACATCAAGGACAAGGACGCCGTAGAGGATCACAAGCTGACCATCGACGGCCCCGACATCCCCGAGAATGCCACGGATATCGTGGAGCTGCCTCTGGCCACCTGCGTAAACGTGTACGGCACCAAGATGCAGGACGATTTCGAGGCGGTTATCGAGCGTAAGATCCACGCCTGGTTCAACTACATCGAGGGCGTTATGCACACCGGTCAGAGAAACCAGTTCCGTATCCGCATCAGCAAGGACAGCTATGCCCAGGGTCTGCGCCTGATCGACTTTGCCGAGGTCCTCTACACCATGATCATGGACGAGTTCGGCAGCGTTGTGGACAAGTGTCAGGTGACCTTGGTCACCGACGCCGACAAGGCCAAAAAGATTCTGGAGGAGCAGGCACTGCCCCGGTACAATGCCCGTGACGAGCGTCTGGAATCCATGACCGACGAGAGCGTCAACGAGTTCTACACCTGCATCCTGTGCCAGAGCTTCGCTCCCTCTCACTGCTGCATCGTCACCCCCGAGCGTTTGGGCCTGTGCGGCGCCGTGTCCTGGCTGGATGCCAAGGCCACCTATGAGCTGACCCCCAACGGTCCCAGCCAGCCCGTGCCCAAGGAGGGCTGCACCGACGAGCGTCTGGGCGCCTACGACTCCGTCAACGAGGCGGTGAGCCAGGCCACCTA
>ONVR01000060.1 GCA_900321335.1 uncultured Eubacteriales bacterium
ATGGGGACCGTGTGCTATATCAAGCAGCTTCTGCGGGTTCCCGGCGGCGGGATCAAGGTCCTTGTGGAAGGACAGCACCGGGCAAAGCTGGTTAAGATTCTCGGCAGCCGCACCTTTTTCTTTGCGGAGGTCGAGCCGGTCTACGAGAATAAGATCCAAAAAAGTACCGTCAAAAACGAGGCGCTGATCCGCAAGGCTATTGAGCTGTTTGACGCCTATGCCAGCGTATCCAACAACGTGTCCAAGGAAACGGTTTTGAGCATCACAGGCTCCAACGATCCGGGGTACGTGGCCGATTATATCGCCCAGAACGTGTACTTAAAGCCGGCAGACAAGCAGAAAATTCTTGCCTGCGAGAAACCAGCCAAGCGGATCGAACTGATTTGCGGCATGCTGGAGAGCGAGCTGGAGATCCTGGCCATTGAGCAGCAGATCGGCGAAAAGCTCCAGTCCCGGCTGATGCATCAGCAGCGGGAGAATATTCTCCGGGAACAGCTGCATGTGATCCAGTCGGAGCTGGGGGATGAGACGGATTCCGCCTATGAGATGGAGCAGTACCGGGAGAAGATCATAGCTCTTGGGCTGGATCCCGATTCTGAGGAGAAGCTCCTCAAGGACGTTTCCAAGCTGGAAAAGCAGCCGTTTGGCTCCTCGGAGGCCTCCGTTCTGAAAAACTATCTGGACGTGTGCCTGGAGCTCCCCTGGAACGCCAGCACCAGGGAGCGTCTGGACATCGCCGCCGCCAGAAAGATTCTTGACGATGACCACTTTGGTCTGGAGAAGGTCAAGGAGCGGATTTTGGAGTTTCTGGCTGTGCGTCAGTTTGCCCCGGCATCCAAGGGCTCCATTATCTGCCTTGTAGGCCCTCCCGGCGTCGGTAAAACGTCCATTGCCATCAGCGTGGCAAGAGCCCTGAACCGGAATCTGGCTCGGATCGCTCTGGGCGGAATTCACGACGAGGCGGAGATCCGTGGCCATAGAAAAACCTATGTGGGAGCGATGCCCGGACGGATCATCACTGCGCTGATCCAGGCCAAATCCAAAAACCCGCTGATGCTTCTCGACGAGATCGACAAGTTGGGCAGCGACTACCGGGGCGATCCCTCCTCGGCTTTGCTGGAGGCATTGGATCCGGAGCAGAACGCCAAGTTCCGCGATAACTTCATTGAACTGCCCTTTGATCTGTCTGACGTGATGTTTATCACCACTGCCAATACCACCAGCACCATTCCCCGGCCTCTGCTGGACCGGATGGAGGTCATTGAGCTGTCCAGCTACACCGATATGGAAAAGCTGCAGATCTGCAAGGACCATCTGATCCCCAAGCAGCGGAAAAAACACGGCTTGACGGCCAGACAGTTCAAAATGTCCGACGACGCCATCCGGGAAACCATCTCCGGCTATACGAGAGAATCCGGCGTCCGGATCCTGGAACGGATGGTGGCACAGGCATGCCGGAAAGCGGTCGTTGGCATCGTTTCCGGAGAGATCAAGAGCGCCAACGTAAAAGCAGGCAATCTGGAGAGCTATCTGGGAACGAGAAAGTATCTTCCCGATACCTTGAATGCCCAGGATGAAGTGGGGCTGGTCCGCGGCCTGGCCTGGACAGCCGTCGGAGGAGAGACGCTTGAGGTCGAGGTCAATATTGTACCCGGAACCGGAAAGGTCGCGCTGACCGGCAATCTGGGTGACGTGATGAAGGAGTCTGCCAATATTGCCCTTACCTTTATCCGCAGTAGAGCGGGGCGACTGGGCATCGACAGCGATTTTTACAAGAACAGCGACATTCACGTTCACTTTCCGGAGGGGGCTGTGCCCAAGGACGGTCCGTCTGCCGGCATCACCATGACCATGGCGCTGATTTCCGCTCTGACCGGTGCACCCGTCCGGCGTGATATCGCCATGACCGGCGAGGTCACCCTGCGGGGGCGGATCCTCGCTATCGGCGGGCTGAAGGAGAAAACCATGGCCGCCCTGCGGGCCGGGATCAAGACCGTGATCATCCCCGCAGAGAACGAGCGGGATCTGGAAGAGATCGACCAGACCGTCCGCAGAAGTCTTGAATTTGTGCTGGCCTCTCACGTGGACGATGTAGTGGACTTTGTGATGCCCTCCCTGCAGGAGACGGTCAAAGCCAGAGTGCAGCCGCCTGCGATTTTGACAGACGGCAAGCTCTCCGGAGACGCCACGGCGGTTCGGCAGTAGGTGACGGCGTGAATCTGAACAATGTGGAATTCATCAAATCGGCGGTAAGTCCGTCGGCCTTTATCCGTGACGGTCTGCCCCAGATCGTATTTGCCGGGAAGTCCAACGTGGGTAAGTCCTCCGTCATCAATAAGATTCTCAATCGGAAGAACTTTGCCCGTGTGGGCGCTTCACCGGGTAAAACAGTGAATATCAATTATTTTCTGGTGGATCGGAAGGCCTACTTTGTAGACCTGCCCGGGTACGGCTACGCAAAAGTATCCAAACAGGAGCGTGACCGCTGGGGCCGACTGATGGAGAGCTACTTTGCCGCGGCGGAGGGAATGACCCTCGGCGTGATGATCGTGGATTGCCGCCACAACCCCACCGGGGATGATGTTACGATGGCAAAATGGTTCAAGAACGCGGGCCGGGATTTTGTGATCGTCGCCAATAAGCTCGATAAGGTCAAAAAAAGCGATCTGGATGGCAACCTTGCCCAGATCCGGCAGACGCTGGAATTGGATGCGCATGTGGAGATCATTCCCTTCTCCGCGGAGAAAGGAACCAATCGGGAGGCACTGGTGGCACGCATCGACGCCTGCGTCTGAACGGTAATTTTGGAGGAGAAAAATGACAAACGTACTGAATCATCTGGACTGGTCATTTCTCGTTAATATTCTGCTCACCGTGATCCCGGCGCTGGTGTGCATTACGCTCCATGAGCTAAGCCACGGGCTTGTCGCGTACAAACTGGGTGACCCAACGGCAAAAAACGCCGGCAGGCTGACGCTCAATCCCATCAAGCATATCGATATCATGGGTCTGCTTATGATGCTCATTGCCCGTTTTGGCTGGGCAAAGCCCGTCCCGGTGGATATGCGCTATTTCAAAAATCCTAAACGCGGCATGGCCGTTACGGCCCTGGCAGGTCCTGTGTCCAACGTGCTCATTGCCGCCGTGGCCTTTGCCCTGTACGGCGGCGTCTTCGACGCACTGCGGAAAAGCGGCGTGGGCCAGGTGATCCTGGAGATCATATACACGACAGGGTATCTGAGTCTGGCTCTTGCGCTGTTTAATCTGATCCCCATTCCGCCGCTGGACGGTTCAAAGGTGCTTTTCTCCCTTCTGCCGGACCGGGCCTATGGAAAGCTCCTGCGCTATGAGCGATACGGCTCTATCCTTCTGTTGCTGATCGTGGTTCTCGGTGTTACACGGGGCCCGCTGCAGCAGGCGACCAGCTATCTGGTACAGCAGTTTTTGCACATTTCTGTTTGGATGAATTCTCTGATAAGTGGTTTGGTGAACCGATGAACGATCCGATCTATCACCTGGAAGGTGTAGTCAAAACAAAAGACGACGCCGAAGATTTCGAGGGACCTCTGAATCTGATTCTCCAGCTTTTGAGCAAGAATAAAATTGAGATTCGTGATGTGAGCATTTCCGCCCTTCTGGACCAGTATCTGGCGTACCTGGATGAAATGGCTCCGATGGATCTGGAGATCGCCAGCGAGTTTGTCGCCATGGCCTCGCACCTGATGTACATCAAAACAAAGGTACTTCTGGCAGGGGACGAGGAGGTCTCGGAGCTGGAACAGCTTCTCAGTTCTCTGGAGAGCCTGAAGGCGCGGGACGTGTACGGGCAGATCAAACAGATCACCGACGCCTTTGCCGAGATGTTCCGGCAGGGGGCCGGACTGCTTTCAAAACCCCAGGAGCCCATTGCCGTTGACAAACAATACCGCTATGAGCACGACAGAATGGATCTGCTGCAGGCGCTGACACAGGTTACCAACCGGGAAATTTTGCCGGATATCGTAATCAGCCAGCTGCCCATTCCCAAGCGGATCGTCTATTCCATCGACAAGAAAGCGGATGAACTCGTCCAGCGACTCCGCACCGGCGGCGCCATGCGCGTGCGCGAGCTCTTTTCCGACTGCGGCAGCCGCTCGGAAATGGTAGCCACTTTTCTGGTGATCCTGGAGCTTTGCCGGAGCGGTAACGTGCTGCTCGCCGGCGGAGACGATCAGATGACCATAACCTACAGCCAGACGGCTGAACCTGTTGAGATTGGAGATGAGCAGGACGGATACGCGTGAGATCCAAAGCGCCCTGGAGGCCATTTTGTTTGCGGCAGGGGAGCCGGTACCCGTCCGGCGGATTGCCGCGGCTCTGAATCTGGAACCAGAGGACGTAGAGCAGGCGGCAGACGCCTTGGCGAACCAGTACGGATTTGATCGCAGAGGAATGCGGATCGTCCGGTTGGACGACTGCTACCAGATGTGTTCCAGTCCGGAGTATGCTGACCTCATCCGACTGATCCTGGAGACGAGAAAGCCGCCCCAGCTGTCCCAGCCAGCTCTGGAAGTCCTCGCCGTGGTGGCGTATTTTCAGCCGGTTACCCGCGCCTATATTGAACAGGTGCGCGGCGTTGACTGTACCTATACCGTTAAAACACTTGTGGAGCGGGGACTGATTGAAGAGGCAGGACGCCTGGAGGTTCCCGGCAGGCCCATGCTGTTTCGGACGACTAAGGTCTTTTTGCGAACCTTCGGGCTGAAGAGCCTGATGGATCTTCCCGAGCTTCCGGAAAAGCAGCCGGATCTGGACGCCCAGGCCCAGCTGGAAAAGGCCATTTCCGCGCTGCAGCCCGCGGCGGGTGATCCGCCCCCGGAGGAGTCGTCATGAAAGCGATGATCATCATCGGTTGTATTCTGCTGGCGCTTTTCCTGATCGGCCTGATCCGGGCCGGGGTTGAGGTCGAGTACAGTCAGGACGGGTTTTCTCTGCGCCTGCACGGCGGACCTTTCCGCTTTGTGATTTTTCCCAGGAAGAAAGCGGATACGCAGAAAGCGCCCCGGGAAAAGAAAAAGAAGCAGAAAAAGAAGTCGGAGCCAGAAGGGGAACGGGACAAGACCCCTCCAAAAATCGGGGGCACGATCGATCTTGTACTTCAGGCGCTGCCGGTGCTGAAAGATTTTCTCTCCCGGTTTTTCCACAAGCTGCTGATCAAGGATCTGACGGTCTACTTCGGCTCCGGCGGAGAGGACCCCTATAAGGCGGCTATGAATTTCGGATATGTTTCCGCTGCGGCGGGCATGATTCTTCCCGTGCTGGAAAACAATTTCCGCGTTAAAAAAAGAGATATCCGTACCAATATCAGCTTTGACGCTGATAAACCGTATGTATACCTTCACGCCTGGCTCAGCATTGCCCTGTGGGAGGTGCTTTATGCTGCGTGGGTCTTTGTTAAATTCGGGTTTCGTTATTTTGTATGCAATCAAAACAGAAAGGCGGTAAATGAGAATGGAAAAACATCCGATCGGGGATCTGATGGAGTCCACCATGTCGAAGATCCGGGAAATGGTTGATGTCAACACAGTTGTCGGTCAGCCGATCTCTACGCCCGACGGCGTGACGGTGATCCCTGTCTCCAAGGTCAGCTTTGGCTTTGCCAGCGGCGGCAGTGATTTCACCGGCAAGGGAAAGCCCTCCGGAACGTCCAATCCCTTTGGAGGCGGCAGCGGCGCCGGCGTGAACATCACGCCTATCGCGTTTCTTGTCCTCAAAGATGGAAATGTGCGCCTGATCAACGTCTCTCCCCATGAGCACACGGCCATTGACAACATCATTGACATGGTTCCCGAAGTAGTCGATAAACTGACGGGCGCCATGAGCAGAAAAAAAGAAGCAAAAGCTGAGGATGTTGTTATAGAAGATCCGGAGCCTCAGGAATAATACGCGGCACACAGCAGATACTAAACACTGCCGACAAACGGGACTTGCCAGAGGCCGGCATTTTCGGCTCCGGCAGGTCCCGTGTTGTATCAAACAGGAACAGGCCCTCTCAACATGGGCCGGGGTGGTGTTTATGGAGAGAAAAATTTTTGTCATTGTCCTCTTGGGGATCTGGCTTGTTCTGGGACTGTCGATTTCCGGAAGCGCGGCCTTTACAGATCCTATTTCCGCTGAGTGCGCCGTTTTGATGGATACCGGAAGCGGCGATATTCTGCTGGATGAAAACGGGACGGACAGGCATCTGATCGCCAGCACCACAAAAATACTGACCGCCCTCGTTGTTCTGGAAACCTGCGGGCTTGATGAAACGGTGACAGTATCGGCGGAGAGTGCCGCAGTAGAGGGCTCTTCCATTTACCTGGAACCAGGGGAACAACTGTCCGTCAGAGAACTGCTTTACGGGCTTTTGATGGAGTCCGGAAACGACGCCGCCGACGCATTGGCGCGGCATGCTGCGGGCAGTCTTGAGGCCTTTGCTGACAGGATGAATGAACAGGCCCGTTTACTCGGGTGTGAGAACTCCCATTTTGAAAATCCCCACGGTCTGGATGGGCAGGAGCACTACTCCTGTGCTGTGGATCTGGCGCGGATAACGGCTCAGGCAATGCAAAATGAGACGTTTCGGCAGATCGTATCCACAAAAACAGCCCAGGTGGGTTCCAGAAGCTACACAAACCACAACAAGCTGCTGTGGCAGTACGATGGTACCCTTGGGGTGAAGACTGGTTATACCATGGCGGCCGGGCGGATCCTCGTTTCCTGCGCGGCAAGAGAAGGTCTTGAGTTGATTTGCGTGACCATCTCCGCCCCGGACGACTGGAGCGATCATGAGGCAATACTCGATTGGGCATTTTCTCAGTATAAACGTGTCACACTCCCGGAAAAAGAGGACAATCTATTTTCTCTACCGGTAGTTGCAGGGGAGACCACCGCCGTCTCCGTTGTCCCGAGGGATCAGCGGTTGCTGCTGGTGGAAAAAGATCGTGAAGTGACATACCGGACGGAACTTCCGAAATTCGTGTACGCTCCGGTGTATCAGGGAGAACATGCCGGTTTCCTCACTGCGCTGGTGGACGGACAGGAGATTGGTCGAATCGACCTTTTCTATGCTGCATCCGTAGAGGAGGATGGGGCTTCCCGGCTGAATACCTGGGAAAAGATCCGCAGAGCCTGGGCGCTGGCGGAAAAGTATGGGGGCAATCCCCTGATTTACTATACCGATTGAAAACAAAGGTGATTCCATGATAGGCAGACTGCAGAAACTCATGGCTGACAGGGGCGTGGCTTCCCGCCGCGCCTGTGAACAGATGATCCTTCAGGGCAGAGTTACCGTAAACGGAGAAACGGCCCGACTCGGGCAGAGTGCGGACGGAGATCTTGACGAGATCCTTCTCGACGGAAGGCCTCTTCCCGCGGCAGGGGAGAAGCTGTACATAATGCTCAACAAGCCGAGAGGGTATGTCACTACCCTGCATGATGAACACGGCCGGAAGACTGTAGCGGCGTTGGTGGCGGACTGCGGTGATCGGGTGTACCCGGTAGGCCGCCTGGACTATGATTCCGAGGGCCTTCTGCTTATGACCAATGACGGGGCTCTGACCAACACCCTGACACACCCGTCCTTTGAGCGGGAAAAGGTCTATCAGGTAACCGTCCGGGGCGATCTGGAGGCGGCGCTGGAACGGCTTGGAGAGCCCATGACCATTGACGGGTACCGGATCCGGCCGGCAGTGGTTACACTTCTATCATCGGAAGGGAACAGAGGTAAGGTTCGTATTACCATTCACGAGGGAAAAAACCGCCAGATTCGGAAGATGTGCGAGCAGTGCGATCTGGAGGTCCTGCGGCTTGTACGGGTGGAACAGGACGGACTGCGCCTGGGAAATCTGCGGCCGGGAAAATGGAGATTTCTGACGCCGGAGGAAATTGCGAGTCTGCGACGGAAGCCGTAAAAATGCAGGGAAATATTCTTTTTCGCAATTACTGCTTGATTTTCCTGCAAAAAATATGTATAGTATCTTTGTGCCCTCGGGCATATATGCAGGATTATAACAGTATCCGCGCAGAATGAAAAGCGGGAAAGGATAACTTGAATGGATAAGGATATTCTATCGGTAATTGAGGAGGCGTCCCCCAATTTTTCCAAGGGGCAGAGAAACATCGCCAAATACGTGCTGGAAAACTACGCAAAAGCGGCGTTTATGACGGCAAACAAGCTGGGGAAAACAGTAGGCGTCAGCGAGTCTACGGTGGTTCGGTTTGCGGCTGAGCTCGGCTATGACGGTTATCCTGCAATGCGGAAGGCATTGCAGGATATGATTCGCAACTGTCTGACCTCTGTCCAGCGGATCGAGGCATCCCGGGAGCTGATGGAGAATCAGGACATTCTCTCTGCTGTTCTGCTGTCGGATATCGAGCAGATCCGCACCACCATGGACGACACGGACCGCAACGA
>ONVR01000182.1 GCA_900321335.1 uncultured Eubacteriales bacterium
TGCTCTGCATCGATATAGCTGACGTAGGTGAACCAGACGCCGATCTTATCGCCGGTGAACAGGTCGTTGGCAGGATAACAACCCACATCTTGAACGAAATACTTGAAACCACCCTGCCGGAGAGCTGCTACCTGAGCCGCTCTCCGGCCTTTCCATCGCAGAGTGACGCAGCATCATGCGGTAATGCGGCAGGGCGGTCACAAGCCCGCCACTAAAAATGGAGGTTAAACACCATGTCAATACAATTTGAATACTACAGCAGCCGGGAATCTGAGCAGTTTACCTTCTATCGGATTCCCAAGGCTCTGTTTACAGATCCCGCATTCTTAGGCCTTTCCACAGACGCAAAACTACTCTACGGCTTGATGCTGGACCGAATCGGCCTGTCCGTCCGTTCCGGCTGGGTGGATGAGCAGGATCATGTTTACATCTACTACACCCAGGGAGAGATCATGGATCAGCTGCATTGCGGTCACAACAAGGCGATTCGTCTGCTGAAGGAACTGGACCAGGATATCGGGCTGATTCGCCGGAGACGGCAGGGGCTCGGGAAGCCGGACCGGATCTATGTAATGAACTTCACCACCGGAGCGGACAACCAGACATCCAAAAACGGGAAATCTGACAAACCGGGCGCCGATGATATACACTGTTCCTGTGTCCCAAAAGAGGAAATGCAGAACTCCCAAAACGGGACTTCTAACCTCCAGATATCCGAAAACGGGACCTCTGGATATCCGGTTTTCGGAGTTCCAGAGGTCCCCAATGAGGAACGTATTAAGAATGATATAAATAATAACTACATGAGTGATAATGATCTTATCTATCCATCCTGGCAGGCTGAAGTAGAACAGATGCCACAGATGGATGAGATGGATGGACTCAATGCAGAGTTTTATCAGCAGGTATTGAGAGGACGATGGGGATATTTATCTCTTCTGGACAATCATAGCCGCGAGGAAGTAAATGGGCTAATCACGCTTGGTGCTGATGTATTAGCCTCCAAGCAGGGAACAATCAGAATCGGTGGACAGGACCTTCCAATAGGTGATGTCACTGCGCGGCTTTATTCCATGGACTTTACGCATATCGACTATGTGCTGGAGTGTATACACAGAAATAAGCAGCCCGTTCGTAATATGCGGAGCTATCTGCTGACAGCGCTTTATAACGCACCGACAACGATTGCTAGCTATTATGCTAATCAGGTGGCGCAGCATGAGATTGCATAAAAAGCACACGCTTACCCTTACTAGTTGATAGATCTTGATAAACTTGTCAGGTAGTCTTTCACAATACTGGCGTTATGAACTGCTTACTCATTACCAAACTATAGTCATGGATTCCGGCATAGAATTCCGTGGTGAAATCCAGGTTTTTCTGCTATAATGGAAAAAACAAACGGAAAGGACGGGTGGCATGGAATTAAAGCAGCTTCAGTATTTCCGGGCAGTGGCCAAGAGCCAGAGCATCTCCCTGGCGGCGGAACAGCTTTATATCTCTCAGCCAGCTTTGAGCCGGTGTATCCGGCGTCTGGAGACGGAAGTGGGCGCAGAACTCCTGACCCGCAAGAGCAGCGGTGTGACGCTGACAGAGGCCGGGGAGGCCTTCCTCCGGGAACTGGACACGGCGGCGCTGCATTTTGAGCAGGGGCTCATCAATGCCCGGACCATCGCCGCCCGGAGCCGTCCGGGGCTGTCGGTGGTCTACAGCTTTGAGGAGTTCGACAACAGCCTGATCTATCAGCTTCATCAGGAATTCCCGGAGGTGGAGGCCCATGTGGATATTCTCCCACCGGAGAAGGCATACCGGGAGCTGCTGGCGGGCCACGCGGACTTCGCCATCATCCCCCTGCGGGACAAACGGCCGGGTTTCCGCTTCGAGTGCCTGCTCAGCGAGGAGATGCTGCTCTCCCCATCGAAGGATCATCCCCTGGCAGGGAAACGCTTTGTCACCCTGGAGGAGCTCTCCGGCCAGAGCATCGTCTGTAACGAGGTGGCCTTTGACCGGGACTCCATCGAGCGGATCTGCAGCGCCAACGGCCTTCGGCTGAATTTCCTCCTGTCCAGCAACGACCACCAAACTGTGGGGAAGTTCCGGGACCTGACGGAGAGCATGATCTTCATCCCCATCGGCGCTGTGGCGGATCACTTCGGCAGCGGCCGGAACGAGGAGCTGCCCGCCCGCATCGTCCCCCAGGTCTTCCGGCGGGACACCTATGTGGTCTACGCAGAGAACCGCATCCTCTCCCCGGCGGAGAAATACTTCCTGGACCTGCTCCACAGCCACTACCGGGAGCGCCACCGTACGATCCATGACTTTTCCGAGCGGGTGTTCTCCGGCTGAATACAGAGGCATACCGTCTGGATATAACATTCGTGTTATATCCAGACGGTTTTTTGCATTTCTCATAAAAGCCGGGCTTTGTTATACTGCAAGTAGAAAACCTGTGGAATCCCAATGGTTCCGGCAGCTTGCAGAAAGGAATGATCCCTATGGCATACGACGGCAAGTATCTGATCGCCTTCACGAAGAACCAGAATGTGGAGGCCTACGAGGGCCCCGGCTCCGTGGTGGAGCACGAGATGGAGCTGAAGGTCACCGCCCCCGGCGTCATCGAGGGCACCCTGGCGGGAAGAGGCGGCGGCTCCCGTCCCTTCACTGGCACCATCAGCGGCAACAAGTTTGAGTTCACGGTCCAGGGTGGCCACGGGCCCCAGTCCGGTGGCGGAGAGCCTCCCAAGGGACCCGGTCCCGGCGGCCCGGGAGGCCCCGGTGGTCCCGGAGGTCCCGGAGGTCCGGGAGGTCCGGGAGGTCCGGGAGGTCCCGGCGGTCCCGGGCATCACGGTCCCCCGAAGGACGCCAAGCCTTTCTTTATGACCTACGCCGGAGAGATCGCCGAGGACGGCACCATCACCGGCACCATGACCTGCACCGGCCGCTATGAGGAGCCCACGGTGGATCCCCTGACCGGCCACCTGCTGTGAGGGCCCTGCCATGATCCGTTATGAAATGAGCGCCGAGGAGCTGGTCTCCCGCTGGGAGGACCGGCGGGCGGTACAGAACGTTCTGGGCATCCTCTCCCAGCACTTCCTCATCAAGGAGGAGAAGCACATCGTCGCCGACCTGTGGAGCGCCGGGGAGGATGTGACCCTGGGCGTCAACGAGGGCTTTTATGTGGGCAAGGCCGCCGTGGAAGGCTATTTCGACGCTCTCTACCAGCGGGACGTCATCGCAAACCGGATCCTCCGGGGCCTGTTCCCCGATAAGCTGGGGGACAAAACCGAGGCGGAGACCCAGGGCATCGGCTCCCTGAACTATTTCCCCCTGGACACACCGGTGGTGGAGGTGGCCGACGACGGACAGACCGCCAAGGGCATCTGGGCCCTGCGGAACACCTACTCCGCCATCACGCCCCGGGGCCCCGAGTCCTACTGGCAGTGGGGCTGGGTGGCCGCGGACCTGCGGAA
>ONVR01000319.1 GCA_900321335.1 uncultured Eubacteriales bacterium
TCCTTCACGGGCTCCGGTTCCTTGACCGGTTCCGGCTCCTTCACGGGCTCTTCCACTGTCTGAGGCTCCTGCTCCGGCTCTTCCTGCTTTTTGCTGCATCCTGCGGCCAGCGCCAGGATCAGAAGCAGCGCAAGGACAACTGCCATCAGCTTTTTTATCCTGTTCATAGTGATAATCCTCCATATTCTAACCCAGGCTTTAACGCCTCTGCTGTGTGCAATTATAGCATCTTTTGCCCCCTGTGTAAAGTGCGCGGTCTCCGGCGCCCGTTTTTCCCCCCTTGACCGTTCTCCTTCTATCGGATAAGATAGAGAAGGTGCCGTAGGCTTTTGCAGGCCATTCCGGCAAAGCCAAAAAAGAACGGTTCTGGAGGCAACATGGAAAAACTGGATTTGAAACAATATACGGATTATATCATGGATACAGCGGAAAAACTCCTGGCCATCGACTCTCCGACAGGATATACGGCCCGGGCGGCGGACTTCGTTTTGTCCGAGCTGACTGCGCTTGGCTATCACCCGGAAAAGACCGCCAAGGGCGGTGTGCTGGTCAAGCTGGCCCAGGGCATGGATGACACCGGCGGTCTGCTGCTGGAGGCACACACGGACACTCTGGGCGGTATGGTCAGCCAGATCAAGCCGGACGGCAGGCTGGCGATCACGCGGCTCGGCGGCATGAACCCCAACAATGCTGAAGGGGAAAACGTCCGCGTGGTGACCAAGTTTTCCGGCGTCTACGAGGGCACCTGTCAGCTGATCAACGCCTCGATCCACGTAAACGGCAAGTATAACGAGATCAAGCGGGATTGGGACGCCATGGAGATCGTGCTGGACGAAGAGGTCAAAAGCCGGGAGGACGCGGAAAAGCTTGGGATCCGCGTGGGAGATTTTATCTGTTTTGACCCCCGCACACGCCTCACCGGCTCCGGATACATCAAAAGCCGCTTTCTCGACGATAAGCTCAGCGTTGCCATTCTTCTGGGCTTTGCGCGGTATCTCCGGGACTGCCCAGGAACGCTGAATCGCTCTGTGTGGCTCCACATCACTGTATTTGAAGAGGTAGGACACGGTGGAAGCGCCTCCGTTCCCGCCGGCGTCACAGAGGCGCTGTCTGTGGATATGGGCTGTGTCGGCCAGGGCCTTTCCTGCACGGAGCGTCAGGTCTCCATCTGCGTCAAAGACAGCGGCGGGCCCTACAGCTACGAGGTGGTCAAGGCGCTCACCGCCGCGGCGGAGCGCGCCGGGGCGGATTATGCCCTGGACGTATATCCCTTTTACGGTTCTGACGTGGAGGCTACTCTCCAGGCTGGATACGACATCGCCCACGGTCTGATCGGCCCCGGCGTCTACGCCTCTCACGGCTATGAGCGCAGTCACCGGGACGGAGCGGAAAACACCCTCCGTCTGCTCATTGCGTACACCCAGCCGGACCTGTGACCCATCTGCACGCATAAAACGTCCCCCTGCTCCCCGGCATTTCCGGGGAGCAGGGGGACGTTTTTAATCGTTTTACTCTCTATTGTCCTTCAGTGCCTGGATCATGTCCGTCTGATCCACCTTCCGCCGCAGCAGAAGCAGAGACAGGAAATAGCAGGCCGCTGTGATCGCCGCCGTCAGCAGCACGCTGCCTGTCCGGAGCGTGGCCGGGATCATGATCCGCTCCACCTCCACAAACTCCCTGCAATACCATACCATGATGCCGTAAGCCGCTGCGATACCCAGAACGATGCCGGGGATCAGCAGCAGGTGATTGGCACGGATAACCATGGCGTTGATCCGGCGGTTGTCATAGCCCAGCACCTTGAGCATCGAGATGTTGTGGCTGTTCTCGGAGAGCATCATATTGACCGTGGCGTAAAGAGAGGCGATGCAGATGATCACGCCGATGACCATCAGGGCGTAGATCACGGCGCCCATGGATTTGAGAAGGTTTTCCATCTGGTTGTGGTAGGTGTCGCTTGTGATCACCTCCGTCACCAGGTCACTGTCAATGTCCAGCGCCTCATCCGTCAGAACGGCGTTGTATGCTTTCGCGTCCAGGCCGGTGATCTCGGCCACATTTTCCCGGGAGGAGAGCAGATAGCTCTGGTATCCGTTTTTGATGACGCCGCTGACCGTCACGGAGTAGGATTCCAGCGTGGCAATATTCCGGAAGGTGAAGGTGTCCCCCGCCTTGAGATCATACATGGCGGCGGCCAGAGTGCTGATGTAATACCCTTTTTCCAGATCCGCCCGCTGGCCGTCCGTCGTCTGCAGATTCCAAAGTGTCGCGTCCGGATCCAGTCCCATCAGGGAAAAGCGCACCGCATTGTCATCCTCATAGGCCAGCACCGTCATCTCCTCTCCCCGCTCCGGCGCTTCCTGCTGCAGGCTGTTGAGAATATACTCATATCGGAACGTGCCGAACTCCCCGTGTGCCTGATCACCGACCGCTTTCACCGAATCGATAAAGGAAAAGGCAAACGCGACGATCATAGCTCCCAGGAAAATTCCCAGGAAGATGACAAAGCTTCTTCCGGGATTGGCCGCCAGGGTGCGCAGGGCGTATTTTTGCCGGACCTTCATGCTGCTTTTGACCAGGATCCGGTGGTTTTTTCCGTCATTTCCCACCTGTCCGCCCAGCAGCTGGACCGTGTCTTTTTTCAGCAGGCGCCGCACCCGCAGCATGGCGCAGCCCCAGTAGATCAGCGTGGGGATCAGGATTCCGGCGACGGCGACCCAAAGCGGCAGGGAAAACGCCGGTCGCATGGGCTCATAGTCGGCAAGGCCGAACCGGCCAAAGGGCTCTGCCAGAGCCAGGGCGGCGGCTGCCGTCAGCACGCCCCCCACGATGCCGGGAATTGCGGCAAACAGGCTGTAGTGACGCATGAGCTTTCCCTTTTCATAGCCCAGGGCCGACAGGGTCCCGATAAGCTTCTGCTCGCTGCGGATCTTGCGTCCGATGAGAATGCTGATGAGCGCCACGGTGATAAAGGGCATGACCACCAGCATCACCCAGGCCATCAGCAGAAACATATCTGCCTGCTCGTGTACAAAGGTGATGCGCGTATTGGCCTGCGCCGGCAGATAGCTTGCCATATAGTAGGCGTCGTTGATCGCCAGGCGAAAGTCCTCCTGATCCGTATCCGCCCCGTAGATCACCTTGTAATTCACCGTTCCATCCCCGAATTGCGCGTCGAACTCTTCCGGCGTCATATAGGCCA
Source organism: uncultured Eubacteriales bacterium (assembly GCA_900321335.1). Lineage (GTDB taxonomy): Bacteria > Bacillota > Clostridia > Oscillospirales > Oscillospiraceae > RUG678. The sequence continues at coordinate 3,203 of ONVR01000319.1, forward strand.
GGAAAAACGTGGAGACGTTTTTGTAATCGTCTGTGAGATTTTCGAGCAGATACAGGTAGTCCGGCCGCAGAAACGTCCCCGCCACCGTGTACTGCTTTCCGTGGATTTGGATCTTGTCGCCGGGCTTTACGCCGTTTTCTTCCGCGTACCCCGCCGAGAGAAGCACCTCATCGTCGGCAGACAGGTCGCGGCCCTCCTGCACCTGGTACAGGTCGATCTTCTCATTGGGACGGAACACACGCTCGTGATACGCCCCGTCATCCACGTTGGCAAAACGCTCTTTTTCCAGGGTTACGCCGTAACGCTCTTCCAGCGCCCGGATCTCCTCGTCTCCGATCTGCTGATACGTGGCAAAGTTGGCGTCCTCCACCCGGTAGGTTTCAAAAAACGAGTCTCCGTAGGCATTGATGCCCGTCCCGGCGATGTAAAACAGATAAAACAGCAGCAGGGTCACCATGGTCAGTACGGAGGCGGAGATGTAAAAGGCCAGATTGGCCCGGATGCTGCGGGTATAGCGTCTGTTCAGCTTCATATCCGGCGCCTCACAGTTCGATCTCGTCTGCGGAACGCTTTACGCCGTTTTCCTCGCAGCTGGCGATTTTGCCGTCGCGGATACGCACCACCGTATCGGCAATACCGGCAATGGCCTCATTGTGTGTGATGATCAGGGTGGTGGTGCCGTACTGCCTGTTGATCTTTTCCACAAACGTCAGCACTGACCGGGACGAGCGGGTATCCAGCGCGCCGGTGAGCTCGTCACACAGCAGCAGCTTCGGGTTTTTTACCATGGCCCTGGCAATGGCTACCCGCTGCTGCTGGCCGCCGGAGAGCTCCCGGGGAAACCGGTACCGGTACTTCTCCAGGTCCAGGGCCCGGAGGATCTCTCCCGTATCCAGAGGCGCCTGGGCGATCTCCTCCACCACCTGGACGTTTTCTTCCACCGTAAGATCGGGGATCAGATTGTAAAACTGAAACACAAAGCCGATATTCCGCTTGCGGTAAGCCGTGAGCGCCTTGGGCGACAGGCCGGTGATCCGTTCCCCGTCCACGGTGATCTCCCCCTCGTCCAGACTGTCAAGGCCGCCGATCATATTCAGCAAGGTGCTCTTTCCGGAGCCGGAGGGGCCAAGGATCACGCAGACTTTTCCCCGCTCCAGGGAAAAGTCTACGCCGTCCAGGGCATAGACTGCCGCCTCTCCCGTTCCGTAGCGTTTTTTTGCGTTTTGAATCTCGATAAACATCCTGGGTTCATCCCTCTTTCCCTATGATTTATTTCCTGCCCACCAGCAGCGCGGAGCCGGAAAGGCCCATCCAGACGCTCTCAAAGGGGGACATGAA
>ONVR01000238.1 GCA_900321335.1 uncultured Eubacteriales bacterium
ACGATCTGGCAGGGGCCGTTGGGGTCGAGCTCATTGGTGGCCTTGGCGTCCAGCCAGGACACGGCGCCGCACAGGCCCAGACGCTCGGGAGTTACGATGCAAACGTGAGAGGGAGAGAACGCCTGACACAGGATGCAGGTGTAGAACACGTCAACACTCTCATCGGTGAGGTTGGCAAGACGCTCGTCACGCTTGTTGAACACGTCGTTAGCCATGGCGCGGATCTCTTTGTTCTTCTCGGGAATGGTGCAGATCTTGACCTGGCACTTGTCCACGACGGCGTCATACTCGCCCTTGACCTTGGCATAGAGGATCTCGCCCAGGTGGCGGATCCGGAAGCCGGCGTTGTAGGCGTCGTTGCTGACGCGGATGCGGATCATATCACGCTGGCCGGTGTGCATTACGCCCTCGGCGCAGTTGATGAAGTTGTGGAACTTACGCTCGAACACGGACTCAAAGTCGGGCTGCATGTTCTTGCCGGCGACCTCGACGATCATGGTGACGGACATCTTGGAGCCCGGCTCGATATCGTCCAGATCGGGGCCTTCCACGATGATGGAGTGATCCTCGATCTCGTGCAGGTCCTTGGTCTGAACCAGCTCAAGGCAGTCCACACGGGAGCCGTCGATATCCACCAGCATATCCTTGCGGCGGATGATCTCGCCCTCAAAGGCGTTGGAGAAGGCCACGGGGATATCCACGTTGGTGATCTTGATCTTGATGTCTCTGGCCTCCAGAGAGGTCTCGATCCAGTCCTGCGTATTGGTGTTGACGATCAGGCTCTTGGGCACGGGCCAGGTCTTGTCCTCGTCGTCGTTGGTGATGACGGGGAAGCCCAGGGCGATGGCGCCGCCGCCGCAGGCAACGGTGATGTCGTTGACGGGAGCAAAGGCGTTTACAAACGCACGCAGACGCTGGAAGGTGTAATCCTGGAACCCGTCGAAATCGCCGGGCTGGATGGCGCCGAAGATCATGGCGGCGCGGTCACACAGGGAGATAACGTGGCTGACGGACCAGATGTCCTTGCCGGTGGCGACCACACGGACGGGGAAGCCCATGTTGATGCCCATTCTCTCGGCCTGATCGATGATGCCGCCGATGAGAAACACGAAAATACCCCTGGACTGGTAGCCCTTGATCAGATCGAAAGCCTCCTGATCGGAGGGCGCCTCGTCGATGATGACGACAAAGCCGGGGATATCGCCGGTAACCAGAGGCACGCCCAGCTCACGGACCTCCGCGTCGGAGAAGTGGCCGTGGTACTTGGTGCCCTCGTAGGGGGTGCTGGTCTCTATGTACTTGCATACCTCAATGATCTCGGCCGCCATGGCGGTGCCGATACCGGAGGTAAACACGGATTTGGTGCGGTACTCTCTGGTCATCCAGTCGGTACGGATCACGTCGAGGGCATCCTTCAAATCGCTCAGCTTCTCGATTTTTCTGCCCATGTAGGCAAGGATACAGGCGCAGTTGTAAGCAGTGTCAGGCATCTGCACGGGGGCGTCGGCGCCGACCTTGGCGATGATCTCGCTCAGCGCCTGCTCCGCCTTTTCGTACATCTCGTCTGAACCGCGGAATACATTGTCAAAAAGACCCATCAAATTACATTCCTTTCACAGTAATATTTCCCTGGCAGAAGCCGCGTTTGCTGCGGCTTCTGCCATATTCGAAGAATTCAGAGTGCCCGGATTTCAAACACCCGCCGCTTTTTTGTCGATCTCGGCCTTGATCAGCCGGATCTCCTCCACCGCCCGGGGGCTGACGTCATAGGGGGATTTGCCCGCCCGGTCCGCGTCCTGGATCTCCTCGTTGAAGGAGATAAAGCCCAACAGGTCCTCGGCGGGGATCCGGTCCCGGACAAACTGCCGGTCTGCCTCTCCCCTGACCTTGTTGGCCACAACGCTGACCTGCTTTACGCCGATGTCGGCAGCCAAGCGCTTGACGTTGCGGTAGGTCTGGACGCTGCGCTCGCCGGGCTCGATGACCACGATGAAGCGGTCTACGAAGTCCGCGGTGCCGCGGCCCAGGTGCTCGAGACCGGCCTCCATATCCAGGATGACCACCTCGTCACGCTGGATGACCAGGTTGGAGATCACGCGCTTTAAGATCACGTGCTCGGGGCAGACGCATCCGCTGCCGCCCACGTCCACGTAACCCATGACCAGGAGCTTGACGCCGTTCTTCTCAACGGCAAAGCGGTCGGGAATATCGTCGACCTTCGGGTTGATCTTGAAGAACTTGCCGTAGGTGTCGTTGCCGGCGCCGGTGCGCTCCGCGATAAAGTCGCTCATTTTGGAGATGGGTGGGATGGCCTCTACTTCCTCGGCGGAAAAGCGCAGCGCCAACCCCAGGTTCGCGTCGGGATCCACGTCAGCGGCCAGGACCTTTTTCCCCTCCTGGGCGTACATTCTCGCGAGAACCGCGGCCAGGGTGGTTTTGCCGACGCCGCCTTTGCCTGTTACAGCAATTTTCATTCCGTTATCAACCTCGATTTGATTCAGATTAGATACCCAGAGCAGCGCGCTTGGCCTCGATGCCGTCGATGATGGCCTGGACCAGCTCTTCGGGATTGGTGTTGATGATGTATCCGCCGCCGGTCATCTTACGGGTGCCTTCGGTGATCAGTTCCATCATCTCGCTGGAGCCGCTGACCAGAGGATCGATGCCCAGGTATGTATCGATACCGGTGGCGACCACGTAGTTGGCGATGGCAACGGCCTTTTCGGACATCCACTCGGGGGCGCAGCCGACCACGGGAACCTGGGGAACGTCAATGCCCCAGTCCTTGGCAATGCCGGTAGCCAGCAGCATCATGCGGGAGATATCCACGCAGGAGCCCATGTGCAGCACGGGAGGAATGTCGGCCAGGGTGCAGACTCTCTTGAGGCCCTCGCCGCAGATCTCCTTGGCCTCCTTGCTCAGAAGTCCGGCCTTGGAGGCGGCCTGGGCGGCACAGCCGGTGGCCACGACGATGATGTCGTTCTCCAGCAGCTTCTTCATGATCTCAATGTGGGAGTAGTCGGGACGAACCTTGGGGTTGTTGCAGCCGACCATGGCCACAGCGCCCCGGAGAACGCCGGACTTGACACAGTCGATCAGAGGCTTGTAGGTGTCCAGCACCTCGTCCACGTGGCTGTTGGTAACAGCGTCCAGACGGCTCTTGATGCCCTCGCAGGAGTAGCCGATGGCGGCTTTGTGCTTGTGCTCGGGAATGAAGATCTTGCTCTCGTCACGGTTCTTGAAGTTCTTGCATGCCTCAGTAACGATCTTGTAGGCGACCTCTTTGGCGTTCTCGGAGGTCAGAGGCAGGTACTCGGAGTAAGGAATGCGGGCGATGGGAGAAGTGGTGTAGAACTTGGTGTGGAAGCACTCGCTCACAGGCCCGATGTTGGGGAAGATGCACTGCAGGTC
>ONVR01000181.1 GCA_900321335.1 uncultured Eubacteriales bacterium
AGGTACACTCGCTGTCCCGGGCGTTCCCGCTCCGTGAGAGCCTGTTTACTATACCACACACACCCTCCCTTGTCAAGCGCTTTTTCCCATCTTTTTTTATCTTTTTTTCGAGACACAGATGCTTCCATGGCACAGATGCGATTGATTTTATAGTTTGTTTGCTGTATACTGATATAGCATCTGATTGCATATCACCGTGCAAGGAGGGCATACGCATGCCGATTAAGGTGCAGGATCAGCTTCCTGCCATTGAGGTACTGGAAAACGAAAATATTTTCGTTATGACGGAGTTCCGTGCCATGCACCAGGACATCCGCCCGCTTAAACTGCTCATTCTGAATCTCATGCCAACGAAAATCACCACAGAGACGCAGCTGCTTCGCAAGCTGTCCAACACGCCCCTTCAGATCGAGGTGGAGTTTCTCCAGACCATCAGCCATCAGGCAAAGAATGTGGACGCGGGACATCTGCATTGCTTCTACCGGAGCTTTGACGACGTGAAAGATGATTTTTACGACGGGATGATCATCACCGGGGCGCCTGTGGAATATATGGAGTTTGAGGACGTGGACTACTGGGATGAGCTTTGCCGCATCATGGCGTGGACCACCACAAACGTACACTCCACCATGCATATCTGCTGGGGCGCTCAAGCCGGCCTGTATTACCACTACAACATCAACAAGCAGATCCTGCCGAAAAAGGTCTCCGGCGTGTTTTCCCACCGGATGATCAAGCCCCGGATCCCGTTTTTCCGCGGCTTTGACGACGAATTCTGGATCCCCCACTCCCGGAACACCTCCGTATTGGAGGAGGATATTCTGAAAGTCCCGGAGCTGGAGCTGCTGGCCGTCTCCGATGAGGCAGGTGTGTTCGCCGTTAAATCCGCGGACAACAAGCGGTTTTTCATTATGGGCCATCCGGAGTATGACGCTGACACCCTGGCTAATGAGTATTACCGGGATCTGGACAAGGGCATCGATCCGGAGATCCCCGCCCACTATTTCCCGGGAGATGATCCCACAAAGAAGCCCGTTGTGAACTGGCGCTCTCACGCCCAGCTGCTGTACACCAACTGGCTGAACTATTACGTCTATCAGACGACGCCTTACGACATCCGCAAGATCGCCGCTGAAAAGAAACGGTAACGGAAAGAAGCACCCGCAGCGGGTGCTTCTTTTCTCGTTTTGGGTTTTTGTCCCCTGTGGTCACAGGACCTTGGAGAGGAAATCCCGGAGTCTGGGATTCTGGGGATTGGCAAAGAACGCACCGGGCTCGTTCTGCTCGGCGATGACGCCATCGTCCATAAACAGCACGCGGGAGGCAACCTCCCGGGCAAAGCCCATCTCGTGAGTGACCACCACCATGGTCATGCCGTCCTCCGCCAGCTCCTTCATGATCTGCAGAACCTCCCCCACCATCTCGGGGTCCAGGGCAGAGGTCGGCTCGTCGAAGAGCATCACGTCGGGATTCATGGCCAGGGCCCGGGCAATGGCGATGCGCTGCTTCTGGCCGCCGGAGAGCTGACCGGGATAGGCGTCGGCCTTATCCGGCAATCCAACCCGCTTGAGCAGCTGCATGGCCCGCTCATCCGCCTCCGCCTGCTTCATCAGGCCCGTGCGGACCGGAGCCAGGGTGATGTTTCTGCGAATGGTCATGTTGGGAAACAGGTTGAAGTGCTGGAACACCATGCCCATCTTCTGCCGAAGCTTGTTGATGTCCGTTTTGGGGTCGGTGATCTGCTGGCCCTCCATGGTGATGACGCCGGAGGTGGGCTGCTCCAGCAGGTTCAGGCAGCGCAGGAAGGTGGATTTGCCGGAACCGGAGGCGCCGATGACCACGACCTTTTCCCCTTTGTAGATGTGCTCGTTGATACCCTTGAGCACCTCGTGATCCCCGAAGGACTTGCGCAGATCTTTAACGTCGATCACTCTGCCGCAGCCTCCTTTCAAACTTTCCCAGCAGCCAGGTGAAGATCATCACCAGCACCAGATAGATCGCGGCCGTTCCCAGGAAGGGATACATGGCCTCATAGGTCCGGCTGACGATGCCTCTTGCCGCGTACAGCAGTTCCTTGCCGCCGATCACGCTGATCAGGGAGGTATCCTTGAGCAGCATGATGAACTCGTTGCCCAGGGCGGGCAGAATGGCCTTTACCGCCTGGGGCACGATGATAAAGCGCATGGTATCGGTGTAGTTCATGCCGAGACTGCGCCCCGCCTCCATCTGGCCGCTGTCCACGGCCATCAGACCGCCCCGGATGATCTCCGAGACGTAAGCGCCGGAGTTGATGCCCAGGGTCAGGGCACCCACCAGGGCAAAATTTTTGCTGCTTGCAAAGATCACAAAGCCCATGATCAGCAGCTGCACCATCATAGGCGTTCCCCGGATCACGGTGGTGTAGATCTTGAAGATAAAGTTCACGATACTGAGAACGGCGTTTCTGTGCCCAGGACGCTGCTGATCATGGGCTGTGCGCACCACGGCCACGATCAGTCCCAGGATCACGCCGATGACAAGCGCCATGGCCGTGACCCAGAGGGTCCTGCCCACACCGCCAAGATACTGCTTCCAGCGGTCCGCCTCAATAAATGCCTGGTAAAACTTCACGAAGAAGGACTGCCAGCCCGTCAGTTTCCCGCCGCTGGTCGCCACGGATTTGAGCTGTTCAAACAGTTCTGCCATACCAGACCTCCTCTCTTTTACACGATCTCATAAGAAACCAAAAGGGGCGCTGCGGCCCCCTTCGGTTTTTCTCTGTGTGATATCAGCCTGCGATGTATTTGCTGATGATGCTCTGGACGGTGCCGTCATCCATCAGCTCCTTCAGGGCGCCGTTGACGCCGTCTACCAGTTCTTTGTTGCCCTTGGTGCAGCCGAAGGCGTAATCCTCAACGGCGTACTCCGTTTCCAGGATCGTCAGGCCGGGGTTGGCGGCCACGTACTCCTTGGCAACCGCGTCGTCCATGACCACGCAGTCCACCTGCCCGTTGAGCAGCGCCTGAATGACCAGGGTGTAGGTGTCATAGCCCGTTACGTGGTCCTCTCCGTAGTCATCCACGCAATAGAGGAAGCCCGTGGTGCCGCGCTGGGTGCCGATCTGATGCTCACCAAGGTTGTCCAGGGTCACGTCGCTGCCCTCGGGAACGATGATCACCTGCACGGCGGTGGTGTAGCTGTCGGTGAAGTCCATGACCAGCTTCCGCTCCTCCAGAATGGTTACGCCGGAGACGACCATATCGCTCTTGCCCTGCTGAACGGCCAGAAGGGCGCTGTCAAAGTCCATCTCGTCGATCTGGAGCTCCAGGCCCAGCTTTTCCGCGATCAGCGCCATGATCTCCATCTCAATGCCCACGGTGTTGCCCTCGTCGTCGAGCATCTCGTAGGGCGGGAAGTCGGGGCTGGTGGAAATGGTCAGTTTGCCGGCGTTGACGGTGGTGATCGCCGCGTCTCCCGCCTCCGCCTTTTTGCCGCCGCAGGCGGCCAGCGCGCACACGATCAGCGCAGCCACGAGCGCCAGTGCCAGAATTTTTTTCATTTGATTGATCCTCCTGATTGCTTTTATAGAATTATTCAAACCGTATTATACACGAGTTTCCCCATTTTTCAAGGCTTTTTCAAAAGAAAATAAGAATTTTTCGCTTTAATTGTGGATATTTATTCATGTATACAGGTTTTTATTCCATATAGTCCTCCCAGCGCTTTCCCCGGAGGACAAAATGGTTCCGGGTGGTGGTCAGCAGGCCGTCTGTCTGCATCTTGCTCAGCTCATTGGACATGGCGCTGCGGTCCACGCTCAGATAGTCCGCCAGCTGCTGCCGGTTAAAGGGGATGTCAAACTCACGCTTCCCCTGCTCCACCGCCTGATAGGACAGGTAGGACATGAGCCGCCCCCGTATGGTCTTGGAGGAGGTGTGGAAGATCCGCCGGGACAGGTGAAGGTTTTTCACCGCGGAGATCATCAGCAGGTTGCGAATGATCCTGCCATGGTGGGCGCAGGCGTTGGAGCACATGGTCAGGATCTTGCTCACGTTCAGAAACAGCACCTGTACATCCTCGGCGGCGATGACGCTGACCATCAGCTTCTCCCCCGGCACGCAGGCATAGGTCTCCGCAAACACCTGCCCCGGCATTGCCCGGTCCAGAATACTGGTGTTGCCCCAGATGTCGTCGCTCTGGATGTACACGGAGCCGGAGAGGATCAGTCCCATGGACTCCACCGTCTGCCCGGCGCTGTAGATGGTCTCGTCCCGGGCGTAGTGACGCTCCGACGCCCCCAGGCAGGAGAGCATGGACGCGATCTCGTCAGGGGTCGTCCCCCGGAACAGAGGAGTCTGTGCCAAAAAATTCATATCCAAAAGAATCACCTCGTTGTTATAACAACATACTTCCTCTGGGAATTCTATTATAATGACACCAGAAAGTCAAGGAAAGCCAATACGCAATCGGAGATTGCACAGGACCATGAAGGAGGTACATGATGATTTACAGCGGATGTCCGGGAGCCGATAAGCTCAGAAACCCCACCATTATCGATAAGATCTGCCCCGTATGCGGCAGCGAAATCGAGATGTTCTCCACCGACACGGAGATGGCCTGTGAAAATTGCGGTTTCGTGGCCTACAACGACACCCTCAGCTGCATTCAGTGGTGCCAGTACGCGGAAAAGTGCATCGGCACGGAACTGTACAACAAACTGGTCAAGCATCAGAAGGAAAAAGAAGCCGCTCAGGCGGAGACATAAAAAAGCGTCTGAAAGCCAAATGGTTTTCAGACGCTTTTTCTTTACAGGACGGCGCTGCCGTTGAGCCTGCTGACGTAGTCGCGCATCTCCTCTTTGGAGCGCACGGTCCGGGTCCCCGCGATAAAGGCTTTCCGCTCCGTCTCGCTCAGAGAGTTGAACCGCTCCAGCGCCTGGCTGTTTTTCGCCAGGGCCATGGCGAGCCCCATGGGCACGTCGCCGCCGGGCATGGGATATTTCACTGTTTCCGCCTCCTTACGTTTACACGGTAGTGTACCCGAAAGGGCAGAAAATATACCGGAGAGCGTCTGCTCTCCGGTATATCCTGTTTCTTTATCCGCCCAGATAGGCTTTCCGCACGGAGTCGTCCCGGAGCAGGTCACTGCCTTTGCCGGTGGTGACGATCTTGCCCGTCTCCAGCACGTAGCCCCGGTCCGCGATGGACAGGGCCATGCGGGCGTTCTGCTCCACCAGCAAAATAGTGGTACCCGCCTTGTGCAGTTCCTGAACGATCTGGAAGATCTGCTCCACCAGAATGGGCGCCAGACCCATGGAGGGCTCGTCGAGCATGAGGATCTTTGGCTTGGACATCAGCGCCCGGCCCATGGCCAGCATCTGCTGCTCGCCGCCGGAGAGGGTGCCGCCGATCTGTTTATGGCGCTCC
>ONVR01000183.1 GCA_900321335.1 uncultured Eubacteriales bacterium
GAGGGGGTGTCGCACCACTCCCGGAGCACGCAGCCCCGGGCCGCGGTCCCCGCGCCCTCAAAGTCCGCCTCCATAATGCCGTAATTGCCCACCAGGGGGAAGGTAAAGAGAATGATCTGACCGTAATAGCTGGGGTCGGTCAGCGTCTCGATGTAGCCGGTCATGCCGGTGGTGAAGACCAGCTCTCCCAGAGCGTCGCCCTCAGCACCGAAGCGTGTGCCCTCAAAGACCATACCGTTGCTGAGAACCAGATAACCTTTTTTCACGGGTATTTCTCCTTTGCGTGAAAATTCTTTCCCAAACAGTATATAACAATTTCCCGGCCTTGACAATGCTTTTCTGCGGGGAAAATCTCAGAAAGGAGCAAGGGCCCCCGCTTCTGCGGAGGCCCTTGCCGCAAGTAAGAGAAAACGTTATTTTCCGAGACGCTGGCTGACGGTGACCTCCACAGGCTTGTTGTAACCCTCGAACATACCGTCCACCCGGCCGGCGTCCATCTTCGGGGTGAACAGGCTGACCACAGGCACCAGGATCAGACCCAGGATCATGGTCACGGCCCCGGAGCGGACGGAGCTGGCAAAGATGTAGTGCAGGGCGCCGGTGAAGAAATTGTTGCCCGTCAGGGAGATGATCATCTGCAGGATCATCAGGCCGCAGCCCACGACGAAGCTGACGACAACGGAGGCCCGGGTGGTCTTCTTCCAGTACAGACCGTACAGGAAGGGGGCCAGGAACGCACCGGCCAGGGCGCCCCAGGAGACGCCCATCATCTGGGCGATGAAAGAGAAGTTGAAGGTGTCCTTCAAAATGGCGATCACCGCGGAGATGATGATGAAAAACACGATAAACAGACGCATGACCGCGACCTTTTTCTTCTCCCCCACCTGTCTGCCGTGGAAGATCACGTCCAGGGTCAGCGTGGAACTGGAGGTGAGCACCAGAGAGGACAGGGTTGACATGGAGGCGGCCAGCACCAGGACGATGACCACAGCCACCACGATCTGGGGCAGCTGGGCGATCATGCTGGGCACGATGGTGTCGAACAGGGGCGCCCCCGTGTTGGGATTGAAGACGATCTTGTCGGCGTACAGCCGGCCGAAGCCGCCCAGGAAGTAGCAGCCCCCGGCCACGATGATGGCGAACACGGTGGAAATGATGGTGCCCTTGGAGATGGCGTCCTCGCTTTTGATGGAGTAGAACTTGCCCACCATCTGGGGCAGGCCCCAGGTGCCCAGCGAGGTGAGGATCACCACAAACAGCAGGGCCAGGGGATCCGGGCCGAAGAAGGAGGTAAAGGCCCCCTGGGCGCCGGTGCCCGCGTCAATGAGGGAGAGCTTGGTGACGGTCTGGGTAAAGCCGCCGTTGTCGGCAAAGACGGAGCCGATGACCGCCACGATGCCCACCAGCATGATCAGGCCCTGGATAAAATCGTTGATGGCGGTGGCCATATAGCCGCCGAAGATTACGTAAAAGCCCGTCAGAGCCGCCATGACCAGGATGATCACCCAGAAGGGGATGTTGAAGGCGATGGCAAACAGGCTGGAAAGACCGTTGTACAGGGAGGCGGTGTAGGGGATCAGGAAGATGAACACGATCACGGAAGCCGCGATCTTCAGCTTTCCGGAATCAAAGCGTTTACCGAAAAAGTCCGGCATGGTCCGGCTGTCGATGTGCTGGGTCATGACCCGGGTGCGGCGGCCCAGCACGATCCAGGCCAGCATGGAGCCCAGAAAGGCGTTGCCCAGCCCGATCCAGGTGCTGGCCATGCCGAAGTTCCAGCCGAACTGTCCCGCGTAACCCACGAAGATCACGGCGGAGAAATAGGAGGTGCCGAAGGCAAAGGCCGTCAGCCACGGGCCCACGGAGCGTCCTCCAAGCACGAAGCCGTTTACATCCGTGGCGTGGCGGTGGCAGTACAGGCCCACGCCGATCATCACGCAGAAAAAACAAACCAGCAGAATAATTGTCAGTGCCATGGAAATTCCCTCACTTTTGCAGAATTCTTTAACCATTTTATGATTTTATGTGTTAAAGTATAGTACGGGACAGGCTGTTTGTCAACAGGATTTTTTCGTCCGGAGAAAAATTTTTCAGAGAGAGGAAAGGGACGTTTTTCCCGCAATAAAGTTGACGGATTTTCTTCTGTGTACTATAATATTCCCCATAATTCCGCCGGTGGTGCAATTTGAGGTTGTCAAGCCCGCCTGTTTTTTATATAATAGAGCGTAGGTAAAATCCCGGCGGTCCCGGAGGCGATCCGGGCCGGAGAGCGGATATTTCCCACAGGGCGGCGCCGGACGCCTGCCGTGTGTTTGAAAGGGGTAGACCAGATATGTCCAAGTACACAAAGGAAGACATCATCCGAATGGTGCAGGAGCAGAACGTGGAGTTCATCCGCATGCAGTTTACGGATATCTTCGGCCAGCTGAAAAACGTAGCCATTACCAAAACCCAGATCAAGAAAGCCGTGGACAACCAGATCATGATCGACGGCAGCTCCATCGAGGGCTTTGTCCGCATCAACGAGTCGGACATGTACCTGCGGCCGGATCTGGACTCCTTTGTGGTGCTGCCCTGGCGGCCGGATCAGGGCAAGGTCGCCCGGCTGATCTGTGACGTGTACACCAAGGACGGAGAGCCCTTTGTGGGCGATCCCAGGGGCGCGCTGAAGCGGATGCTGGCCAAGGCGGCGGAGATGGGGTATACCTTCAACGTAGGGCCCGAGTGCGAGTTCTTCCTCTTCGAGACGGACGCCGAGGGCAGACCCACCACCAAGACCGTGGATGAGGCCGGGTACTTTGACCTGGGCCCCCTGGACAAGGCCGAGGGGACCCGGCGGGAGATCTGCCTGGATCTGGAGTCCATGGGCTATGACATCGAGGCGTCCCATCACGAGTGCGCCGCCGGTCAGCACGAGATCGACTTTAAGTATGACAACGCCCTGGCTGCCGCGGATAAGGTCATGACCTTCAAGCTGGCGGTCAAGACCGTCGCCCAGAAAAACGGCCTGCACGCCACCTTTATGCCCAAGCCCGTCTACGGCATTGCAGGCTCCGGCATGCACATCAACATGTCCCTGTTCAAGGATGGCAAAAACGTGTTTTTTGATGAAAACGACGTGCACAAGCTCTCCAGGGAGGCTTACAGCTTTATTGCCGGTCTGCTTGCCCACGTAAAGGCCACCTCCGCCGTGACCAATCCCCTTGTCAACAGCTACAAACGCCTGGTGCCCGGCTACGAGGCGCCCTGCTACGTGGCCTGGTCCGCCTCCAACCGCTCCGCGCTGGTGCGGATCCCCGCCGCCAGAGGCATGAGCACCCGGGTGGAGCTGCGCAGCCCGGACCCCTCCTGCAACCCCTATCTGGCC
>ONVR01000056.1 GCA_900321335.1 uncultured Eubacteriales bacterium
GTTTCCCTCCCGCCGGGCGGTGTAATCCCGTACCGGGTCAAGATCCAGCAGCAGCTCGTCCAGAGCGTGAATGTTCAGCGGCTCCCGCAGGGCGCGGATCCGCCCCTGTACGTGGTCCAGCCGGGGCAGAACGCTGCCGCAGGCGCAGGGCTCTGTCAGCAGACGGCCCCGGTCCCCGGTCCGGTAGCGGATGATGGGCATGGCCTCCCGGCGCAGAGAGGTGATGACGATCTCTCCCCACTGTCCCGGGAGCAGCGGGCGTCCCGCCTCGTCCACGATCTCCACCAGGAATTCATCGTGGCGGATGTGCATGCCCTGATGACAGGGACAGTCCACCGCAAAGCCGTAGCAGGTCTCCGTCATACCGTAATGCTCAAAGCATGACGTGTGCCAGAGCCGCTCGACAGCGGACTTGAGGCTCAGGGGCACATAGTCTGCCGAGAGCAGCACGTTTGCCGGGCGCAGCTCGGGACAGGCCAGCGCCAGCGCGCGCATCTGGGCGGGGATCCCCACCAGCGTGTGATAGTTGTCGTCTCGCAGAAATGCCGCCGCGTCCGCCACGTCGGCTACCGCCCCGTAGATCCGGGGTCTGGCGCCGAAACGCTCCAGCGCCCGCCGGAGCTGATGGCCGATGCCGTCCGCCGTGGCGCCGGGCATAAACACCGCCACCGCATCCCCGGGACCGCACAGATAGCGCATCCCCGCGGCAAAGAAATCCACCGTCCGCTCAATGTCTCCCCGGGTAAAGAACACCCGCTTGCTCGCACCTGTGGTTCCGGAGGTTTTCAGCGTCACGATCCGCTGGATCTCCCGCTGAGGCAGGCAGGAAAGGGCAAAGCCATATTGTGTTATGTCAACCGAATCCATCAGCGGCAGACCGGCCAAAGCGTCCGGGGACGCAAGCGGTAGCTCGCATCCCCGGAGATGTTCGTTGTAAAAGGGAGAGCGCTCCACGGCATAGAGCAGCTGCCGGTTGAGCAGTTCCAACTGGTATGTCCGCAGCTGTCGGCGGGTGACCGTCTGGTCAAAGACGTTCATTTGTCCTCCAGCATCTCCTCGACCTCGTGCATCTTGCCGTCGGCCAGGGAGGAGGTGATCAGCACCTGTCCGCACTTGGGGCAGCGGAGCAGTTCCTCGCTGAAGGAGCGCTGCATGTAGTCGAAGATCGCCTGGGTATTCTTCAACTCCTCGCCGCACTTGCGGCATCTCCATTTTTTTTCGGTGTATTCCATAAAACGACACTCCGTAAATATTTTATGTTAACCTAACGCAAGATCCGTCACACCTGCCGCTGCCGGGCACTCGCAGTTTAAGCTACCGCCAGCATAGCATACGCCGTAAGCGTGTATCACACTGCCGAAGGAACGCCCGGGCACTTGCAATTCAAGCTACCGCCAGCTTAACATACGCCGTAAGCGTGTATCACGCTGCCGAAGGAACACCCGGGCGCCCGCAGTTCATACCACCGCCAGCTTAACATACGCCGTAAGCATGTATCACACTGCCGGAGGAACGCCCGGGCACTTGCAATTCAAGCTATCGCCAGCTTAACATACGCTACAAAAATCTTTTGGTCCCGTTTCTTATAAGAAAAGGAACTCAGTTGTTGCGGAAATGCATCCGGTGACAGTACACGTCGGAGACCCGGTAAAGGTCCCCATCCTTCTGATACTGCACCCAATACGTCAGCGCCGGCTTGACCATCCAGCAGGCCACGTTGCCATCCTCGTCGGTGAAGCCCTCTCCGGACTGCTCAGCGGACCAGATGGTCTCCCGCACGTCGGAGTCCGTGATGAGCTTTTTCTCCATTGCCTCCTGGACGGGGCCGGGGATCTGGATATTGACGTCATCCCAGGGCCGGTGTTGTGGGGTGAAGTCCTGTCCCCACTTTTTCAGAATCGTCTTTTTCACTTTCAAGCTGTTGACCCTCTTTTCCTCCAGCGTGATGTTTCCGCAGGGCTCCAGATCAAAGACCATGTCCAGCACGTGGACACAGGGCTTCTCCCGCTGGGCAAACACTTCACGGCAGTTGACGCAGTAAACCACGTAGGGCAGATCGCTCTCATAGGCCTGTTTGTTGGCAAGATCGTTGTAAAGATCCGGGTTGGCCAGCATAATGTGGCCGCCGTTGCCGCAGCAGAACCCGTCGCTGTCATAATCGGAAACGGCAGTGCCAGCCTTCTCCACCAGAGAGCGGACGGCGGCTTTGATCCCGTCGCTTGCCTCGGCGGAGCAGGGGTCAAAGATGGATGCCTGCGGGAAAACCGCCTTGGGCGCCACCTTGCCGCTCCCGGCGAGCAGGGTGTACAGGGAGACCCGTGGGATCTCCGGCATGAATTTCTCGAACTGCCGCTCGCAGGTGGCGCAGGCAAAGACCAGCGTGGGCTTTCCCATGGACTCCCATTGGCCCCGGATCCGGTCCTGATTCTCCGTCACGCGCCTGTTGTCGCCGCCCCAGTAGGCCGGCGCGCCGCAGCAGCCCAGTATAATGCCCGTGTCGTAGTTCTCCGTAAGGAAATCATAAGAGCGGAACACATATTCCGGGTTGGCCGCCCCCAACTGACAGCCAGGGAAGAAGGCGTACTGACAGGCGTCCTGTCCCGGCGGCGGGGCGGCAAAGCCCGCCTCGGAAACGGCGAAATCCATCTCCCGCAGCCAGTAATCGTGAAGGGCGGGGGGATAGTAATCCCGCTCAAGCCGGTTGGCACGGGACAACTGCAGCAGGCCGCCCAGATCCACTTTTTCGGGACATTTGGATCTGCACCTGCCGCACATGGTGCAGGAATAGGCCGTCCGGGTCGCCACCGTGGCGGAGATGCGCGGCCGGGCCGTGGAGTCCATATAGACCTCCGTTGCCAGCTTGTGGGGCTTTTTCTTGTACTTTCGGAGCATATCGCACTCGGTAAAGCACTTGTCACAGTCGCACTCCATGCACCGGGAGGCCTCTGCCTTGGCCTCATCCTTCGTAAACAGCTCGCCGGTCTTCACGACGGCGGGCTTGGAGACCGCTCCCGGATGATCCACGTAGCGGTTGCACAGCTCCCGGTCCCACTGCACGTGGGCAAACTCCGTTCCACCGGAGAGCAGATAAGCCTCCACACAGTTGGCGATCCGGTTTCCCTCCGCCAGGGCGTGGCAGGTGTCGGTGCCGCAGACCTCGCCGATGGCGAACACACCGGCGCGGGCCGTCTGGAAGGAGATATCATCCCGGTTGTCGGCCAGACCGAAGGTGTTTCCCCCCTTGCCCGTTGCGAGGATCAGCGCCTTCCATTCCGGCAGATCATCCAGGGAAGTCACTGTCTCCGACAGGCGGAATTCCACCTGGGTCACGCTGAACTTGGCCTGGATCTCCTCCAAAAACCGGGGAAACTCCTCCCGGCCCTTCAGAGAGCCGCCGATGGTGTCAGCAGCCTCGTAGACCGTCACGGGGTAGCCCTTGCGGGCAATCTGAAAGGCTGCGCTGAGACCGGCAGGCCCCGCGCCGATCACTGCCACAGGGTCCGGCTTGGGCACGGAGGAAAAGACGTCGGGTACCTGATTCTTCGCATAGGCGATGGCGGCAGCCTCCACCTCACGGATCTGAACGGGCTCGTCGCCCACCAGACGCCGTTGGCAGTGGGTCTCACACGCCCTGTCGCACAGAGAGCCGGCCACCAGAGGAAAGCTGACCGCCGTGGCCATCTCTTTGTAATAGGAGTCCCAGCGGCCTTTTCCGGCCTTTTTCAGCAGCGAGCGCAGATCCAGATGATACGGGCAGGCATAGGTGCAGGAGGCCGGTTCACCGTTAAAGCAATGGGCGGTAAATCGCTGCGCATCCTCCAGCAGCATGGTCATGTTTTGTCACCTCCGGGGTAGTTTCGTGTGAAAACAGGGCGGGCGCGTTTCTACGGCCCGCCCTGTACGCAGGATCAAGGAATTATCTTAAAGGGGATTGTCCAGAATCTCGTCGAACTCGTCTTCGATGTCGGAGCCGAGGAAGTACTTCGGCGGCGTCAGATCCTCGCCGTTCTGGACCTTCTGCCAGCCGGCCTTGACCTTGTCGGGAGTGGCGGGCAGATTGTACACGCGAACGCCGCAGGCGTTGTGGATGGCGTTGATGACCGCCATGTGACCGCTGGACTGGAAGCACTCACTGCAGCCGGAGGAGCCGTGAGGTCCCTTGGGACGCGGCGTCTCCAGGAAGAAGACGTTGAAGTCGTCGGGGATCGCGTCGATCTGAGGCACGCCGCAGCCGACCACGTTGCCGGACTTCTTGGACAGGGGATCGTAATCCTCGCTGAGGGCAAAGCCGATGGAGTGGGACAGACCGCCGTAGGCCTGGCCGAGAACGGCCAGCTTGTTGCCGATGGTTCCCACATCCGCGCAGGTGGTGTACTTGAGCACCTGGGTCTTGCCGGTGTTCACGTCCACCTCTACGAGGCAGGTGTTGACGCCGTACATGAAGGTAGCGTCCTTATCGCCGGAGCCGTCGTTGGGGTTGGGCGCGTGGTCGATCCCGTCATTGAACTGGTCGTAGTGGCCGACATACACCGTGGGGATACCCTCGGCGACCATTTCCTCATAGGTGCGATAGGTGCCGTCGGGCTTGCGCATGGCATTCATCAGCTTCGTGCAGCCGTCAATGGTGGCGTTGCCGGTCATGTAGTGCTGGCGGCTGGCTGCGGACAGACCGGAGTCGGGGCAGGCTTTACTGTCGTTCATCTGCAGAATGATCTGGTCCGCCTTGACGCCCATGGGCTCCAGAGCCTTGAGGGTATGGACCAGCGAGCCGATGTCGCCGCCCTGACCGACATCCTCCCAGGTGTTTTTGACCAGGAACTTGTTGTCCTTCGTCAGTTCAATGCTCATCTCGGAGAAGTCGATGGCGCCGGTGGTGGCAAGGAAGCCGCCCAGAGAGATGCCCACGCCCACGTGACGGCCCTCGGCCTTGGCCTTGTCGGCAGTGGCCTTGTACTCGTCATAGTAGGGCTTGATCATCTCCAGCAGCTTCGGATATACGTACTCCTTGTAGGGCCGCTGGTTGATGGTCGTGTCGCCGGGGCGGGCGGCGTTGTCGTAGCGGAACTGCCACGGATCGATGCCGGCCTTCTCGGCGGCCATGTCGATCAGCGCCTCGGTAGTGGTGTAGATCTGGGGAGAGCCGAAGCCGCGGTAGGCCGTGTTGTAGGACTGGTTGGACATAAGACCTCTGGCCAGACCGCGCATGTTCGGGATGTTGTAGCCGTGGAAGCCCACGGTGACCAGGTTGTTGAAGATCATGGGAGCCACACCGGTGTACGCGCCGTGATCCAGAGCGCAGTCGTACTCAGCCGCGACGATCTTGCCGTTGGCGTCCACGGCGATGCGGCCGTTGGTGTAGGTGCCGGACCGCTTGCCGGAGGTGTGGTTGAACTCCGCGTAATTCATGCTCAGGCTGCAGGGCATGTCCAGGACCTGCATAGCCGTTACGAGCACAGCAGGGATGGGGCTGGTGATGCCGTAGCCGAACATGCCGCCGGGGGCGTTGGAGATGACGCGCAGCTGATCGGGAGCCAGGCCCGTTGCGCCGGCAGTGGCATTCTTCGTCTCGGTCAGGTTCTGACACTTGATCTGGATGGTGTAGGTGCCGTCCTCGTCGATGTAGCCCTGGCCCATGTCAGACTCGATGGGCAGATGGGGCTCGTGCTGGCTGGAGAAGCTTCCCTCCGCCACATAGGGAGCGCTTTCAAAGATCTCGTTGACGTCCTTACCCTTGATGACGGGCTGGACGACATGGAAGTTGGGCAGGTCGGGGTACAGCTGCATGGCGCCGGGGGCGACGGCCTCGGGGGCGGTCATGTAGTACGGGAGGATCTCCAGATCCTGCTTGACCAGCTTCGCGGCGGCGCGGGCATGCTCAACGCTGTCAGCGCACACCACGGCGACCACGTCGCCGACTTTGTTGATCATGCTGCCGGCAATGATGGGGAAGTTCGTGATACCGTTGCCCTTCTTGCGGGGGTTGAACATGGGGAAGGCCAGCTCGTTGGTGCCCTGCACGTCCTTGGCGGTGAGCACCTTGTAGACGCCGGGGGCCTTTTCCGCCTCTTCGATGTCGATCTTGTTGATCTTGGCGTGGGGAACCTCGGAGAGCACAACAACCAGGTGGGCAAAGCCCTCCGGCAGATGCAGACCGATGTCGTCGCCGAAGTCCGTCAGGCCGCAGACCTTCGCCACAGCCGTGGGACGGGGACGGGTGGTGCCGTAAGGATCCGTCTCATCGTTCTCATGATAGGTGATGTCGTCCATCGTCTTCTCACCGCGCATGACCTCGGCGGCCAGCATAACGGCGTCCACGATGGGCTTGTAGCCGGTGCAGCGGCAGATGTTCTTGTGTACGCGGAACCACTCGCGGACCTCCTCACGGGTCGGGGAGGGGTTCTGCTCCAGAAGCGCGTAGGCCGATACGATAAAGCCGGGGGAGCAGAAGCCGCACTGGGCCGCGCCCACAAAGGCCCAGGCCTGCTGCAGGGGATGCAGATGGTTGGGCGTGCCGATGCCCTCGATGGTGGTGATGGTGGCGTAATCCTCTACCTTGGAGATCTTGATGCTGCAGGAACGCTTCAGCTCGCCGTTGAGGATGACCGAACAGGCGCCGCAGACGCCCACGCCGCAGCCAACCTTCGTACCCGTCAGACCGTTCCGACGGAGTACGTCAGATAACTTGTCTGTCTCCGGGTCAACGATGAAGAAACGCTCCACACCGTTGACAACCAAAATTTTGCGGTTGAGTTTTTTCATGTTTTTGACACCTCTCATATTATACAATTTATCCGGATTGAATAATACTTCCACAATATTGTAACACAACAAAGTGGAAGTATCAAATCAAAAATTCATTTTCGTATGATATTTTTATTTTATGAGAGAATTTTACGAATTCATCCGTATTTGGCAAACAGGTACTCGATGGCCTCCCGGTAGCCGGCAAAGCCCTTTCCGTACACGGACTTCTCACAGGCCATGGCGGGGTAGGACACGTGGCGGAAGGGTTCCCGCTGATAGATATCCGACAGGTGAACCTCCACCGCGGGGAGCGAGACGGCCTTGAGGGCGTCGAGAATGGCGATGGAGTAGTGGGTATAGGCGGCGGGGTTGATGACGATGGCGTCGGCCGTGCCGTAGGCCTGCTGGATCTTGTCCACGATGGCGCCCTCGTGGTTGGACTGCCACACCTCCGCCTCCACGCCCAGCTCAGCGCAGGCGGTCTCCAGATAGCGCACCAGATCGGCGTAGCTCTCCGTGCCGTAGACCCCGGGCTCCCGGATGCCAAGCATGTTGAGGTTGGGACCGTTGATGATGAGGATTTTCATAATTGCAGCTCCTTTTTGATCTGTTGCGCCGTCTGCTCCACCCCGGCGTTTTGTACCGTGTGCTCCGCCCAGGCGGTGTACAGGGGCAGACGCTGTTCATACATCGTCTGCAGGTCCTGCTGCCGGGACAGAGGCCGCCCGTCGGTGGGCAGCTCCGCCACGGCCCGCTGAAGCCAGACGGTGACGCTGTTCTGCCGCAGCAGCGGCAGGTTCCGCTGCCGGGTGACCACGCCGCCCCCGCAGGCGATGACCAGTCCGCTCTGTTTGGCGTACTGCTCCAGCACGGCGGTCTCCAGCATGCGAAAACGCTCCTCGCCGTCCTGTGCGAAAATCTCCGGAATGGACTTGCCGGAGAACTGGACGATCTGCTCGTCAATATCCACGAACTGGCGCCCCGTCGCTTTGGCCAGCGCCTTGCCGACGGAGGTCTTGCCGCAGCCCGGCATCCCGATGAGGGCCACGTTTTGCGTCTGCCGCTGGATGATACCGGCGATCTCGTCGATGCGCCGGTCCTCAATGGGCGTGCCGGTGAACAGCTCGCTTGTCCGTTTGGCCTGGGCCACCAGCATGGAAAGGCCGTTTACCGCCGTCATGCCCAGCGTCATGGCCTGTCGGAGAAACTCCGTCCGGGCGGGGTTGTACACCAGGTCAAAGGCGGCCCGTCCCCGGGTGAACAGGGACAGATCCACCACGCTGCGGCCCGTTTCCGGGTACATCCCTACGGGGGTGGCGTTGACCAGGATCTCCGCGTCGAAGTGTGCCGGCAGATTGCCGTAATTGTTTTCCCCGGAGCGGGAGACGGTGACGATCTGCCCGGCGCCGAGATCCGTCAGCACGGCCCGCACCGTGAGGCTGGCCCCGCCGGAGCCGAAGATCACGCACTTTTTCCCCTGCACGGACACGCCGCTTTTCCGGATCATATAGGAAAAACCGCAGTAGTCGGTGTTGTCGCCGTACAGCGTCCCGTCTGCACGGCGCAGAACGGTGTTGACGCTTCCGATGGCCGCGGCCTGTCGGGACAGCTCCGCGCAGTAGGGGATCACGTCTTTTTTGTAGGGGATGGTCACGTTGATGCCGTCGAATTCGCCGCTTCGGAGAAAGGTCTCCAGTTCCTCCGGCGTTTTTTCAAACAGCCGGTATTCATAGCTGCCGAGCATCCCGTGAATTTTCGGGGAGAAGCTGTGTCCCAGGGGGTTGCCCAATAAGCCGAAAATCATATGCAGTCCTCCTTATAAACGGTCAGATCAATTCGGAATAGCTGCCCAGATAGTGAAACGCCTCACACATGTTTTCCAGCTCTCCCAGCAGCTGAACCAGGGAGGGGTTGTACACGGAGGCATCCAGATCAAAGTAGAACATGAACTCGAAATCCCGGTCCGGCAGGGGGCGGCTCTCCAGCTTGACCAGATTGATGCCAAGGGCGTAAAACCGGCTGAGAACCTTGTAAAGGGCGCCGGGGGCATGGGGAGTAATGAGCATGATGCTGGTCCGGTCCGCCCCGGGATAGATCTCCAGGTTTTTCGAGATGCAGATAAAGCGGGTGTAGTTGTTGCCCTGATCCTGCACGGACTGGGCCAGACAGTCCAGACCGTACAGCCCGGCGCAGTTGCGGCTGGACAGGGCCGCCCAGTCCGTTCTGCCGGACTGGGCCACCATTCTGGCGGCCACGGCGGTGTTTTCCACTACGTGGACCGTCACCTGGGAGCCCAGGGACCTGAGAAAGCCGCCGCACTGATTGATGGCCTGCTCGTGGGAGAAGATCTCCCGAATCTGAGAAAGCCCGGTTCCGGGCAGAGCCAGCAGGTTGTGATCCACCTTGAGCCGGACGCTGCGGACGATGCTGAACTGGTGCTTCATCATCAGGTCATAGACCTTGTTCACAGAGCCGGCGGTGCTGTTTTCGATGGGAAGGATGCCGTAGGAGCACAGACCGTCCTCAATGGCGCTGAACACCCCGTCAAAGGTGGAAAAATAGGTGATGGACGGGGTGGAAAAAACACGCTGGCAGGCCAGCTGGGAGTAGGCGCCCTCCACCCCCTGACAGGCTACACTGGCGTATTTCGGAAACAGGGGATCCGTGTCCGCCAGCGCCTGACGGACGCGCCCGGTGAGGGCTGAATCCGTGGCCAGCAGCCGGTGCTGATAGGCCCGGCTGAGCTCCATGAGCATGGAAAAGAGCACCGTGGCGTAGTCTCGCATCTCCTCTCCGGCCTTCTCGGCCACCTCCGAGAGGATCTGCCGCTCCCGGGCAGGATCGTAAACAGAGCTGCCGGATGCGTGCTTGACCTGGGCCACCTGTCCCGCCAGCTCCTGCCGCTGCAAAAACAGCTCCAGGATTCGGTCGTTGAGATCGTTGATGCGGATTCGCAGTTCTTCCAGAGTCATCAGACGTGTCCCTCCTTGTCCAAAAGTGCGTCGTATACGGCGATGGCCGCCGCTGCCTCCACCACGGGCACGGCCCGGACGGCCACACAGGGGTCGTGACGGCCTTTGACGTTCAGCGTCACGTCCCTGCCCTCCGACAGGCTGACGCTCTGCTGCTCTCTGGCGATGGAGGGAGTGGGCTTGAAGGCGGCCCGGAAGATGATGGGCATGCCGGAGGTGATGCCGCCCAGGATACCGCCGTGGCGGTTGGTCCTGGCCTTTACCCGGCCTTCGTCCATGTAGAAGGCGTCGTTGTTCTCGCTGCCGGTGTATCCGGCTGCGGCAAAGCCGGCGCCGAATTCGATGCCCTTGACGGCGGGAATACCGAAGACGATTTGGGCGATCCGGTTTTCCATGCCGTCAAAGATGGGCTCGCCCACGCCTGCGGGGACGCCGGTAACGGCGCACTCCACGATGCCGCCAACGGAGTCGCCTGCCTGTTTTGCCGCCTCGATCCGCTGGCACATAGCCTGTCCCGCCGCCTCGGAGAGGGTGGGAAAGGCTCTGCCCCGCAGGGCAGAAAGGGTTTCACCGGACACGGCCACCGGGTCAAAGGGCGTGTCCATTACGCCCCCCGCAGCGTACAGATGCGCCAGCACGGAAATGCCCCGGCGCGCCAGCAGCTGGAGGCAGATGCCTCCCGCCACACACAAAGGCGCCGTGAGCCGGGCGGAGAAATGACCGCCACCCGCCGTGTCCTGAAAGCCGCCGAACTTCACCTGAGCGGTGTAATCCGCGTGGCCGGGGCGGGGCACGTCCCGCAGCTCCCGGTAATCGGCGGAGCGGGTGTCCGTGTTGCGGATCACCGCCGTCAGCGGTGCGCCGCAGGTGACCCCGCCGGCCAGACCGGATAAAATCTCCGGCTCATCGCTCTCCTTCCGGGGCGTGGACCAGGGATTCTGACCGGGGGCCCTCCGCTTGAGAAAGGCGCCCAGGGCTGCCAGATCCACCGGCTCTCCGGCGGGCAGACCGTCCATGACCACCCCCACGGCGGGGGCGTGGGACTGGCCGAATATGGAGATTTTCAGATTGTTTCCGAAGATGGATGCCATGTTGCTTCCTCCGTAACGCTGCCGCCGAGGCGGCGGAAATGGGTGTAGAAATCGGGATAGGATTTGTTGACGGCCTCCGCGCCGGTGATGGTGACAGGTCCCCCGGCGCACTGGGCGGCGATGGCCGCCGTCATGGCGATCCGGTGGTCGCCCCAGGAGGAGACGACGCCCCCGGAGAGGGGATGTCCGCCCCGGATCACAAGGCCGTCGGGCTGTTCCGAGACCGCCGCTCCGAGAGCCGTAAGCGTCTCCGCCACGGCCTTGAGCCGGTCGCTTTCCTTCAGCCGGAGCCGCCCGGCGTTTCGGATGACGGTAACGCCCTCGGCCGCCGCTGCGACCAGGGCGAACACGGGCACCAGATCGGGCACGTCTTTCGCGTCCAGCTCCAGTCCCCGGAGATCGCCGCCGGATACAGTGACGCTGTCATCGGAGCGTTTGACTCTTGCGCCGAACCGCTCTAAAAGCGCCAGACAGGCCCGGTCTCCCTGAAGGGAAGCGGTGTTGAGATTGGTCACCGTCACGGGATGCTCTCCGATGGCTCCGGCGCAGAGCCAGAAGGCGGCGTTGGACCAGTCCCCCTCCACGTTCACCGTGCCCGGGGAGCGGTAACGCTGTCCCCCGGGGATGGAAAACCCAGATCCGGTCTCCCGGACGGCGATGCCAAAGGCTTTCAGCGCATGGAGCGTCATGTCGATATAGGGCCGGGATTCCACCTGACCCGTCAGGGTCAGCTCGCTGTCTCCCGCCAGCAGAGGCAGGGCAAACAGCAGCCCGCTGACGTACTGGCTGGACACGTCGGCGGCCAGGGTGTACCGGCCGCTTTGGAGCTGCCCGCCGCAGGAAAAGGGTACGCTGCCCGGTTTCGAGAGGGTGCAGCCGTGGGCCGTCAGCTCCTCGTAGAGAGGGGACAGGGGCCGTTGGGGCAGCCGCCCCTGAGGGAGAAAGGCGCCGCCGGTCCCCAGCGCGCAGACCACCGGCAGCAGAAAGCGCAGGGTGGAGCCGGACTCGCCGCAGGCCAGGGGCGCCTGGGAAACAGGATGGGTCCGATCCAGGGGCGTTACCCAAAAACGCCCGTTTTCCCGGCGGATCCCGGCGCCCAGGCCGGTAAGGCACCGGACGGTGGCTTCAATATCCTCGGAGGTCCCGGAGCAGATCAGCTCCGTGGGTCCATCCGCCAGCGCCGCGCACAGCAAAAGCCGGTGGGCCTGGGATTTTGACGGAATGGCCCGCACGGTGCCCTGAAGGGCGGAGGGGGCAATGGTCACGTTCATCTTACGCATCCTCCAGTCCGGCGGCGAGAAAATCACCCAGCGCCGCCACAGGGAGCTGATACACGAAGGCAGAGCCGATGGCCCGTGAGAGGATCAGGAAAATGGCGTCTCCGGAGCGCTTTTTGTCCGATCCCATGACCGCCAGCAGCTCCCCGGACCGGAACGCCGCACGCTCCGGCAGGCCGTATCGCCGCACCATGGACAGGATCTGCTCATAGACCTCCCGGGGGCACAGCCCCAGCTTCCAGGCGGCCCGTGAGACGATCACCATGCCGATGGCCACGCTTGCCCCATGGGATAGGGAAAACCGGGAGCACTGCTCGACGGCGTGACCCACGGTGTGGCCGAAGTTCAGCACGGCCCGCCGGCCCGTGTCAAACTCATCCTCATTTACAATGTCGCGCTTGATGCGCACGCAGGCGGCGATGACCGATTCCAGCTTGTCCGCCACGCCGCCCTCGAGCCGGGCAAACAGCTCCCGGTCGGCGATGACGCCGTATTTGATGACCTCGGCGCAGCCCGCCCGGAACACGTCCTCCGGCAGGGTGTCCAGGGTCTTGTAGTCACAGAGCACCAGCTCCGGCTGCCAGAAGGCCCCGCAGAGGTTTTTCCCCGCCTCCAGGTCGATGGCGGTCTTGCCCCCAACGGAGGAGTCCACAGCGGCCAGTAGGGTGGTGGGGATCTGCACGAACCGCACGCCCCGCTGGTACGTGGCGGCGGCAAAGCCCGTCAGGTCCCCCACGACGCCGCCCCCCAGGGCGACGAGCAGATCGCTTCTGGTAAAGCGCAGGGCAGCCAGGGTGTTTAAGAGGGACAGCCAGGTCCCGGCGGATTTGGAGGCCTCTCCGTGGGGAAATACGAAACGCTCTACCCGAAAGCCGGCCTCTGCAAGGGACGCGGCCACCGTGTCGCCGTACAGGGCGTCTACCGTGTCGTCAGAGACGAGCATGGCGCTCTGCGCCGGGGCGACGGCCCGGATCCGGTTTCCCGCGTCCCCGAGCAGATCCTCGCCGATGACGATGTCGTAGGTTTTCGAGGCCTTGACCGTAACCGTCGTCATGACCGGTCCACCTCCTCCTTGATTTTCCGGCCCTCCGCCAGCAGCTCCCGGAGAGCGTTTGCATCCCCCGCGGCCATGGCGTCCCGGTAGGCCCTGACAGAATCCAGAAAACCGTCCAGTTCCCGGATCAGATTGTCCCGGTTTTCCAGAAACAGCTCCGTCCACATCTGCTCATTGAGCCAGGCCACCCGGGTCAGGTCCTTGTAGCTGCCCGCGGAAAAGCCCTTGTGGGCCCGTGCCGTGGGACTTTTGATATAGGCGTTGGATACCACGTGGGCCATCTGGGAGGTGAAGGCGATCATCTCGTCGTGCCGGGCCCCGTCGGTGA
>ONVR01000187.1 GCA_900321335.1 uncultured Eubacteriales bacterium
CCGTCTGTCACCTGGATCTGATACAGGCAGGTGGTTCTTCCCGCCCTGACACACGTGGCCTCCGCCCGGAGCGTATCCCCCTTCGGCGCCGTCAAGAAGGTAATGCTGCTGGACAGGGAGACCGTGGGGGTCTGGTCGAAATTGGAGGCCACGGCAAATGCGTAATCCGCCAGGGTGAATATCGCGCCGCCCATGACGTTTCCCAAGGCGTTTTTATGGTGCCGCGCAACCGCCATGACGCATACGGCCCGTCCCGGCTCCGCCTGTTCGATGCGGATCCCTGCCGCCTGGGTGGCAAACAGGTCTTTGCCGAAATATGCCTGTGCCCGTTCAAGATCTGTCATGGAAAACGCCTCCGGTTTTTGTTTTTTCCATTATAAACGCTTCCCGCCGGAGATGCAACCGGTAAGCGCCGCTTCCGACAAAAACGGGCCTTCCTTATTCGGAAGGCCCGCTTTTGTCATCTGCTCAGATAATCCTCCGGGTTTACGGGAACGCCGTCACACTCCATGGCAAAGTGCAGGTGAGACACCTCCACCGTCTCTCCCAGAGCGGTATCCCCCACGGCGCCGATCACCGCTCCCATGGCCACGCTGTCCCCGGCGCTCACCGCAGGGGAGGCCGCCAGATTGGCGTACACGCTTTTCAGTCCGCCGCCGTGGTCGATGATCACCGTCGTGCCGTACAGATCGTCCTCAAAGATCTGCTCCACCGTTCCCGTGGCGGCGGCAAGGACTTTTGTGCCCAGATCCGCGGCCAGATCCATGGCGGGATGCACCCGCCAGTCCGCCATGGTCTTGTTGTACACCAGCTCATCGTCGGTATAGCCCTTTACCGTCTCCCCGGCCACGGGCCAGACAAAGGCCGCAGGCGGCTGTTCCGGCTCCGCGTCTGTCTCCTGCACCGGCTGGGGTTCGCTTTCGTCCTCCTGCCGCTGGAGCTTTTCCAGCTCCGTCTCCTGCTGCTCGGCAGGGGCGATGACGGCGACCTCCGGAGCCTTGGGCGTTACCGTCTCCGGCACCGTCTGGGTCTGCACCGCATCGGACTGTCGGGGCTGTACGGTCTGGCTCACCGTTGTGGACGGCTCCGGGTCGCTGAGATTTTTGCCGGCTGATAACATAACCCATGCTGACACGCCGATAACTGCGGCGCATGCAAGCAGGACTATGTAAAAGCCCTTGCCCGCGAGGAATTTCTCCGTTTTTCCCCATAGGGATTTCTTCTGTTGTTTCATCGTGTCCTCCATCCGATGGGACGGCGCTGCCGCCCCGCTGTTCCCCGTAATTTTTCTCACCGCAAGAGAAAAGAGGTATCTGCGGTTATTCTAACCACAGATACCTCTTTTATGCACTTGCTGGTTTATTTATTTGCCGGCTTGAAGCCATCCTTCAGCGCCACGGCCCGGTTAAACACCAGAGCGTCGGGCCTGGAGTCCTTATTGTCCACGGCAAAGTAGCCCAGGCGCAGGAACTGGTACTGCTTCGGCGCCGTCGCACCCGCCAGAGAAGCCTCCACCTTGCAGCCTCGCAGCACCTCCAGAGAGTCGGGGTTCAGGCACTCCAGGAAGTTCTTTCCCGGACCGTCGGGATCGGGGTCGGAGAACAGATTGTCGTACAGGCGCACCTCCGCGTCCACCGCCGTGGCCGCGTCCACCCAGTGAATGGTGCCCCGGACCTTTCTGCCGTCAGGGGTGTTGCCGCCCCGGGTCTCGGGATCGTATTCGGCCAGAACCTCCACGACCTTGCCGGTCTCATCCGTGCGATAGCCCGTGCCCCGGACGATGTAGGCGGATTTGAGCCGTACCTCGTTGCCCACGAAAAGGCGGTTATACTTCTTGGGGGGCTCCACCATAAAGTCGTCGCTCTCGATCCACAGCTCCCGTGAGAAGGAGACCTCCCTCGTCCCGGCTGTCTCATCCTCGGGGTTGTTCTCCACCGGGAAAACCTCTGTCTGTCCCTCCGGATAGTTGGTGATGGTCAGCTTGACCGGCCGGATCACGGCCATGGCCCGCTGGGCGTGGGCGTTGAGATCCTCCCGCAGGCAGTGCTCCAGAAAGCTGTACTCCACCACGCTGGGAACCTTGGCCACGCCAATGCGTTCACAGAAGTTCCGGATGGATTCCGGGGTGTACCCGCGTCGGCGCAGACCGCACAGGGTGGGCATCCGGGGATCGTCCCAACCGGACACTTTCCCCTGCTGCACCAGCTCCCGGAGCTTGCGCTTGGACATGACGGTGTAATTGATCCCCAGCCGGGCAAACTCGATCTGACGCGGTCTGGAGGGCACGTCCGTATTGGCGATGACCCAGTCGTACAGGGGACGGTGATCCTCATACTCCAGCGAGCACAGGGAGTGGGTGATCCCCTCCAGCGCGTCCTGGATGGGGTGGGCAAAATCGTACATGGGGAAGATACACCACTTCGTCCCCTGCCGATGGTGCTCCACATATTTGATCCGGTAGATCACCGGGTCACGCATGTTGAAATTGCCGCTTGCCAGGTCGATTTTTGCCCGCAGAGTCATGCTGCCTTCGGGAAACTCCCCGGCACGCATCCGGGCGAACAGGTCCAGGCTCTCTTCAATGGGCCGGTCCCGGTAGGGGCTTACGGCGGGCACGCCGATGCTGCCACGATTGCGCTTGAACTCCTCGGGAGAGAGCTGGCAGACGTAGGCAAGGCCCTTTTTGATCAGCCCCACTGCCAGCTCGTAGTCCTTTTCAAAGTAGTCGCTGCCGTAGAAAAAGCGGTCGCCCCAGTCAAAGCCCAGCCAGTGAATGTCCTCCTGGATGGCGTCCACAAACTCGTCGTCCTCTTTTTCCGGGTTGGTGTCATCCATACGCAGGTTACAGATTCCGCCGTACTTCTCGGCACTGCCAAAGTCTATGATCAGCGCCTTGCAGTGGCCGATGTGGAGATATCCGTTGGGCTCCGGCGGAAACCGGGTATGTACCTGCATGCCCTCATACCGGCCGCCGGGGGCAATGTCCTCTTCAATAAAGGTGTGTATAAAATTCTTGCTCTCGTTTTCGTTGATGATCTCAGCCATTTCGATCCATCCTTACCGGTCGTATTTTGATTGCTTGAAATAAAATTATACCAACAGCCGCCCCTGCTGTCAAGCAAAAGCGGCTGTCAGGGCGCCCGGGCCGCCGATCAATCTGCCGGGATATCGGTTCCCGGTGCGGTTTACCCGCCGCCCAGCAGCAGATAGATCACGCCGTAGACCACGCTCGCGGCGGTGCCGTATACCAGCACCGGGCCGGCGATGATAAACATCTTCGCCCCGAGGCCTGTGATCAGGCCCTCGCTTTTGAAGTCGATGGCCGGGGCGGCCACAGAGTTGGCAAAGCCGGTAATGGGCACCAGCGTACCGGCCCCGGCGTGTTTGGCCAGCTTGTCGTAAACGCCAAGGCCCGTCAGCAGCGTGCCCAGAAACACCATCACAACGGACGTGACTGTTTTGCCCGTCTCGGTGTCCAGCTGCAGCATGGCGCAGCCGTCGCCGATGAGTTGCCCCACACAGCAGATCAGTCCCCCGATGACAAACGCCTTGCACAAATTCTTCCCCAGTTTGGAATTGGGTGATTTCTCCTTGACAAGTTTTGCATATTCCTGATTGGTCACAGACAAGCACCTCTTTTTCATTTTCTTTATTCTGTCCTGACTTGTCCCGGAATATACGGCAAGAGCCTGTGGATCCCCACAGGCTCTCTTTATTCATCTTTCAGTTGGCAGCGTTACGGGCAAAGCCCCCGTAAGACTGGCGGATCATCTCACCGATCTCCTCCTGGCTGGGGATCATCACCCAGAACAGGTCAACTGTCCCGCGCTCCCCTTCGATATTTGCCGTCGCGGTGTTGAACGCCTCCTCGGTGGTCTCGTTGCCATCCGCGTCTGTATACGTGTATGCAACGTCCTCTTCCCCTGCTTGCGCATGCTGGCTTGCCAGGACTTTCGTGCTGACTGTGCCGTCTTCAAGGCAAAGGGCGAATTTTACCAGGTAGGATTCCGCCGCTCCGTTGCGGAGGGCGTCCTCAAAGAAATACAGCAGCTTCCCGTCTGGGGTCCGGACATACTCGGTCTGCATCACCATGATATCCGGCTGGGATTCACCCTCTTGCACCTCATAGGCGCACTGCTCCAGCCCCGTACCGTCGGCGCTGACCTCGTAGTAATTGCTGTAGGTGTACAGGCCGCTGCCCTGCATGGAGGAGGCGATCAGTTCCAGCCTGCCGTTGTCGTCCAGATCGGTCACTGCGTACATACAGTTCCCCTCATCTCCGGTGAGCAGCCACTGCCCGGCGTTATCCAGGATCACGGAAAGCTGCTGCTCCGGGTCGATCGTCTCCGCGGGCTCCTGGCTCTGCTCCGGCGCAGGCTCCTGATCCGTGCTCTCCTCGGACGTTTCCGGTTGTGCGGTTTGCTCCTGCTCCGCAGGCGTGGTCTGCTCCTGGGACTGCTGCGCCTGGGCCGCTTCCTCGGCCGCAGAACTGTCGGAACCGGCTGCTTTGCCGCAGGCGGTAAAGAGTACCGCCGCGGCCAGGATAAAGCACAGAAGTATCGTTCTTTTCATAATTCAAATCCTCATTTCTCAAAGTCTGGAGGCGGTGATCAGATTGCTGATTCCATCATAGATCAGGATCACACCCATGATCCGCACAAGCAGCTCCATGGTGGAGAAGGGGTTGGTAAAGATCACAATACCCAGCAGGATCGTCAGCACTGCCAGCACCATGTGCACGCCCCACCTCTTCCCGCTTTTCCGGATGGACAGGGCCTGCATGAAGTTTATAGCGCCATTGACGATCACAAAAAGGCCCACAGCAATGGGAAGCAGTGAGATCACAAACTTGGGATTGGCAATGAGTATGATGCCGATCAGTGCGGCCAGCACCGCCCCGGAGAAGTAGAAAGCACGCTGCTTTTTCTCCTCTCTGCTGCCAAATCCGAACACGGCCAATACCGCCGCGGCAAGAAGAAAGGCAAAGCCCACGATCCTGCAGATCACATTCAACGTACCGCCGGGTTTAATGACCAGGACGATTCCCAACAAGAGAATAATCAGAGATACCGTTGCTGAAGCCGTCTTTTTTGTTCTCATTCCCTCACGCCCTTTCTCGCAGGGACTCCCGTTTGAGCATTCCCCTGCCATGGTGCCTCCTATTATAGCCTGTATTGTGCCGTCTGTCAAATTCACACTGTTTGCGCTGCGTGTTGGTCTCCACAGCGGCAGCGCCGGGCTTATATTTTTCTGTTTACATCCCGCCCTGTTTTGTGTATAATATTTTAATAACTAAACGAGAAAGCGTGGCGGGAACGACGGAAAGCAGCTCTGCCTCCTGCAACTGGATCAATTACAGAGAAAGACGGTTTCAATTATGGTAGAATTTGAAGAGTATAAAGGAAAAATAAACGCCCTGCACCCCACCCTGGAGGTGCTCAGAGGCGCGCTGAATCTGGATCAGGCCGAAGCGGAGATTGCCCGGCTGGAGGCGGAAAGCGCCGCAGACGGCTTCTGGAACGACGTGGAGAACTCCCAGAAGGTCATGCAGAAGATCAACCAGCTCAAAAGCAAGTGCGAGAAATTCCGGAAGCTGGAGAGCGGCTGGGACGATCTGATGACGCTCTGCCAGATGGGCATTGAGGAGGACGACGACTCCCTGCTGGAGGAACTGACGGAGGAATATGACAGCTTTGAAAAAGCGTTGGAGGAGGCAAGACTGGCCACTCTGCTCACCGGGGAGTATGATGCCAACAACGCCATTTTGAACTTCCACGCAGGCGCCGGCGGCACAGAGGCCCAGGACTGGACCCAAATGCTCTACCGCATGTACACCCGCTGGGCGGAGCGACACAACTTCAAGGTGACCCTTGTGGATTATCTGGACGGCGAAGACGCCGGCCTCAAAAGCGCCTCTATCATCATCGAAGGGGAGAATGCCTACGGTTATCTCAAAAGCGAGAGCGGTATCCACCGTCTTGTCCGCGTTTCCCCCTTTGACGCGTCCGGCCGCCGCCACACCTCCTTTTCCGCGGTAGAGGTCATGCCGGAGATCGACGACAGCGTAGAAGTGGAGATCCGCCCCGAGGACGTGGAGATGCAGGTCTACCGTTCCTCCGGTGCCGGCGGTCAGCACATCAACAAGACTTCCTCCGCCGTGCGTCTGATCCATCTGCCCACTGGCATTGTCGTGTCCTGCCAGACGGAACGCAGCCAGTTCCAGAACCGGGAATACGCCATGCGTATGCTTCGCTCCAAGCTGGTGGAGATCAAGGAGCGCGAACACCTGGCCACCATCAACGAGATCAAGGGCGACCAGATGAAGATCGAGTGGGGCAGCCAGATCCGATCCTATGTGTTCATGCCCTACACCCTGGTGAAGGACCATCGGACCAACTTTGAAAACGGCAACGTCAACAACGTGATGGACGGTGATCTGGACGGCTTTATCAACGCCTATCTCACCATGAAGGCCGGCCAGTAAAACAGAATAACAAAAGAAAACCAGCGCCGGGAACATAGAAATTCCCGGAGCTGGTTTTATGATTAAACAGATGCAGAGACTTCGATGGGTTTGTCAGTCGATCTTTTTCCCGCAGTAAGGGCATTTTGTGCTGTCCTTGTTTTCCGCGTTGAGCAGGGACTTCCTGCAGTGGGGGCAGCGGTACAAAAGCGCCTTGAGGCCCATGGCCAGCCCGATACACACGATGCCGAAGATCACGAAAAAGGTGTTCATCTGGGCAGACATGGGGATCACGAGAGGAAGAAAAGAGATCAGGCAAAAGACACAGAGGCTGTTGCAAAGGATATTGACAGTTTTCAGACGCATGGTTCAATTCCTCCCGGAAATAAATCTGAGGTAAGTATATCACAGACAAATAGAAAAATAAAGAGCCAGGAGCAACGAAAAGTTGCTCCTGGAGAAAATGTTGGCATCGACCTATCTTACCGGTCCGTCACCAGACAA
>ONVR01000189.1 GCA_900321335.1 uncultured Eubacteriales bacterium
ATGACCGTTGGGCTGATCCATCAGCTTTTCGTACTCATACTCCCGCAGGATGTCCTCCACGGTAAAGGTCGTCTGCTCCTCGTCGGAGGCGGGGACGTCTGCCTGCACGGGGAAGCGCTTTGCCTGCCTGGGCTGGGCGGCTGCTTCCGCCTGTGCGGGAACAGAGACCGTTTCTGCCGCTTCGGTATGCCTCTCCTCAGTTTCCGCCAGCCGCTTTTTGTGTCCGGCGCGGATGCTGTGGATGATGTAATAGATCACAAACAGGATCGCGCCGCAGGTGATCAGCACGTCCGCCACGTTGAAAACGGGGAAGTTTTCGTTGAGGACGGGGAAGTTTTTCAGGTCAATGGCAAACATATCCACCACATAGCCGTTTACGGCCCGGTCGATGAGATTGCCGATGGCGCCCCCGAGGATCATGGACAGCAGGAATTTGCCGAAGCCGCCCAACCGGGAACGGAGGATCACGATCAGCAGGACAATCACACAGACGGCGGATACGCCCACCAGGATCCAGCGGACGTTCATGTCGGACAGGAAGCTGAAGGCGACGCCTGTGTTTTTGGTGTAGGTCAGATGGACCACACCGGGGATCAGGGAGGCGGTGCCGCCGTCGGCCAGAAGGGCGACGGTGTAGTATTTGACAAACTGATCCAGGGCCACCGCCAGGATGGCGAGAATGATAAACAGCATAATCAATACCTCATGTTGTACCGCGTCCGCCGAGGACGCGGATTTGGATTACTCTCTTACAGCCTGGGCACAGCGGGGGCACAGCTCGGGATGCTCCGCGTCCTGACCCACGTGCTCGTCGTGGCACCAGCACCGCACGCACTTGGGTGCCTGACTGGCCTCAACCGCTACAGTCACGCCGGGGAACTCCGTCGAGGGATATCCCGCGCCCTCCCCGTCAACGACGGTGACCTGGGACACGATAAACAGCTGTTCCAGATCCTCACCGGCGATCTCGGCAAAGGGAGCCTTGGCGGTCTGACTGATGTAGAGGGTGACAGCAGCGTCCAGAGGCTTGCCCACGATCTTCTGGGCACGGGCGATCTCCAGGGCCTTATTCACGTCGTTGCGCAGGGCCAGCAGATTGCTCCACTTGCGCTCCTGCTCCGGGGTGAAGGTGTAATCGTCCCGCACACAGGGGATATCGTTGTACAGCACACTGCCCGTGTCGGCATCCTTGCCGTGAGGCATGGCGGCCCAGATCTCCTCGGCGGTGAAAGCCAGAATGGGAGCCAGCAGCCGCACCAGACCGTCCAGGATCCGGTAGATTGCCGTCTGGGCGCTTTTGCGGGAGAGACTGTTTTTCCCGTCGCAGTAGAGCCGGTCTTTGATAATATCCAGATAGAAGTTGGACATCTCCACGGCGCAGAAGTTGTGGATGCCATGGGAGATGGTGTGGTACTCGTAACGATCATAGGCGGCCCGGACACGCTCTACCAGGGCGTTGAAGCGGACCAGCGCCCACTTGTCCAGCTCTTCCATCTGGTCATAGGCAACGGGATCGTCCGGATCAAAGTCCGCCAGATTGCCCAGAATGTACCGGGCGGTGTTGCGGATCTTCAGATACATGTCGGACAACTGCTTGAGGATGTCCTTGGAGATGCGCATATCCTGCCGGTAGTCGGCGGAGGCCACCCACAGCCGGAGGATATCCGCGCCGTAGTCCTTGATGATGTCCTCGGGGGCAATGGTGTTGCCCAGGGACTTGTGCATGGCCTTGCCCTCACCGTCCACGGTCCAGCCGTGGGTGATGATCTGCTTGTAGGGGGCAACGCCCTTGGCGGCAATGCTGGTGAGCATGGAGGACTGGAACCAGCCGCGATACTGATCGCCGCCCTCCAGATACACGTCCGCAGGGAACTGCAGATCCTTCCGGGTGTCCAGAACACCGGTGTGAGAGGAGCCGGAGTCAAACCACACGTCCATGATGTCGGATTCCTTGGTGAAGTGATCGTGGCCGCACTGGGGGCACGTGGTGCCCGCGGGCAGGATCTCGTCGGCGCTGTGGGTATACCAGGCGTCGGAGCCCTCTCTGGCGAACAGGTCGGATACGGCGTCGATGGATGCGGCGCTGACGTATTCGTGGCCGCACTTTTCACAGTAGAAGATGGGAATAGGAACGCCCCAGGTCCGCTGACGGGAGATGCACCAGTCCGCCCGCTCCCGGATCATGGAGACCATGCGTTCTTTGCCCCACTCCGGGTTCCATTTGATCCCGTCGCAGGCGGCCACCGCCGTCTCCTTGATGGCGTTGACAGAGGCGAACCACTGCTCCGTAGCCCGGAAGATGACGGGCTTTTTGCACCGCCAGCAGTGGGGGTAGGAGTGTACGATGTCCTCAGATGCCAGAATGTAGCCGTCTGCCTGCAGGTCGGCAAAGATGGGCTCATGGGCCTTGAAGACGCTGATGCCCTCGTACTTTCCGGCGTCGGAGGTGAAGCGGCCTCTGGCGTTCACGTTGACCACCATGGTGGCGCCGGTGTCGATCTGATCGTATTTTTTGCAGACGTTAAAGTCGTCCACGCCGTAGGCGGGAGCCGTATGTACACAGCCCGTACCGGCGTCCAGGGTCACGTGGTCGCCGTTGATGACAAGGCTTCTGCGCTCCGGATACAGGGGGTGGATGGCCTCCATGAACTCGAAATCCCGGCCGGGAGCCGTCAGGAGCGTTTTCTCAGCCGTCAGACCGGCTTTTTTCAGCACGGCCTCGGCAAGCTCGGTGGCCATGACGTAAGTCTCCCCGTTGGAGGCTGTGATCACGCTGTAGGACAGATCGGGATTGAGACAGATGGCCATGTTGCCGGGGATGGTCCAGGTGGTGGTGGTCCAGATGACGAAGTAGGCGGTGTTCAGATCACACAGATCCTTGAGCATCCCCTTGTCGTCGCTGATGGGGAATTTGACAAAGATGGTCGTCACAGGGTCGTCAGCGTATTCGATCTCCGCCTCGGCCAGGGCCGTCTCGTCGTTGGGACACCAGTACACGGGCTTGAGGCCCTTGTAGATGTAGCCCTTCTTGGCCATCTCGCCGAAGATCTTGATCTGTTTGGCCTCAAACTCTTTGGACAGCGTCAGATACGGGTGATCCCAGTCGCCGATAACGCCCAGACGCTTGAAGCTGGTGCGCTGGGTGTCCACCCACTTCATGGCGAACTCGTGGCACTTGCTCCGGAACTCCACGTCGCTGATCTCGCTGCGCTTGAACTTGCTGTTTTTCAGGATCGCGCTTTCAATGGGCAGTCCGTGGGTGTCCCATCCGGGCACGTAGGGCGCCTGATAGCCCGTCATATTCTTGTAGCGG
>ONVR01000192.1 GCA_900321335.1 uncultured Eubacteriales bacterium
GGCTGGGGCAAGGGCAATTCTCTCTACGGCCTTGCCATCGCGGCGATCGCGCCCTTTGCAAAGCTCATCCGTGCCGCGGTCCTGGAAATTTCCGACAGCGAATACATCGGCGCCTCCCGGGCTTTGGG
Source organism: uncultured Eubacteriales bacterium (assembly GCA_900321335.1). Taxonomy (GTDB): domain Bacteria; phylum Bacillota; class Clostridia; order Oscillospirales; family Oscillospiraceae; genus RUG678. The sequence goes on from ONVR01000192.1 coordinate 129, forward strand.
CGCTACCGGATTTCAGGTGGTGCGGCGGCATATTATCCCCAACGTGATGCCGGTGTTTGTCATCCAGATCGTAACCTGCTTTGCCGACACGCTCATTCTCTGCACCATACTGGGCTATCTGCAGATCGGCTTCAATCCGCCCACGCCGGAGTGGGGCGCGCTGTTCCATCGGGGAAAAGAACTCATCCGCACCGTACCAAGACTGACAGTGCTGCCTGTAGCGGCCATTATACTCACCACGGTTTCCCTGAACATCATCGGCAATTCCATCCGAGACAGTCTCAGCACAACGGGAGGTGAAAGGCGATGACGGACGACGTTCTCCTGCGCGTGTCCGACCTGCAAATCCGCTTCCAGTCGCCGACAGGTACCGTGCAGGCCGTAAACGGGATCAGCTATCAGGTACGCCGGGGTGAGGTCATGGGCCTTGTGGGCGAGTCCGGCTCCGGCAAGAGCGTCAGCGCCTATGCGCTGATGGGCCTTCTGCCGAAGACTGCCAGGATCGTCTCCGGCTCTGCCCGCTTCGGGGAAAGGGACCTGCTTAAGCTTTCGGAAAAAGAAATGCAGAACCTGCGCGGGCGGGAGATCGGCATGATCTTCCAGGACCCAATGAGCAGCATTGACCCGGTTTTTCGTATCGGTGATCTTCTCAGCGAGGTGATCCGCAGCCATGAGCCCGGCGTCAGAAAAAAGCAGGCGTGGGCACAAAGCGTCGATATGCTGCGCAGTATGGGTATCCGCGAAGCGGAGCATGTCGCCCGCTCCTATCAAAGCGCGCTCTCCGGTGGGATGCGCCAGCGCGTCATGATAGCCGCGGCGCTGCTTCTGCGGCCGAAGCTCCTGATCGCGGATGAGCCGACGACGGCGCTGGACGTGACGATACAGGATCAGATCATCCACCTTCTCCGGGAAGAGAGGGCCAAAAGCGGCATGAGCATTCTCTTCATCACACACAATTTCGGACTTGTGGCCGATTTCTGCGATCGTGTGACCGTCATGTACGGCGGCCATATCATGGAAAGCGGCAGCGTCGACGACATCTTCTATCGCACGGCGCACCCTTACACGGAAGCGCTGCTTCAGGCAGTGCCCAGTATGGATCCCGGTGCGTCGGAGCCACTGAAGACCATCGACGGACAGCCGGTGAATCCGGCGCAGCTGCCTGCCGGCTGTGTTTTCTCACCGCGGTGCCCCCGGTGCCAGGCTGTTTGCCTGGCCAAGCAGCCGCCTGAAACGGATCTGGGCGGCGGACACACGGCTTCCTGCTGGATGCTGACGAAAGGAGGTCGTGGCGCGTGTGTACATCCGTAATCCGGGTCGAGCATATCTCCAAAACCTTCAGCACGTTGGGCCCTGACGGAAGAAGGCAGTCTCTGCACGCCGTGGACGACGTGAGCTTTTCTGTGTCCGAGGGGGAAACGCTGGGGCTTGTCGGGGAGTCCGGCTGCGGGAAGACGACCCTTGGCAGAACGGTTCTGCGACTGACGGAGCCGGACAGCGGCCGGATTTTTTTCCGGGGAGAAGAGATCACCGCGCTTCGGGATATGCGCCCGGTGCGCAGGAACATGCAGATCGTCTTTCAGAACCCGGCCGGTTCCCTGGATCCGCGCATGAACATCGGCGATATCATCAGCGAGGGACTGGAGATCCACAGGATCGGCGCAAACAAGGCGGAGCGTCGTGAAATGGTCTGTCGGCTGATGCAGCAGGTGGGTCTGCCCCCGGAGATGATCAGACGGTATCCCCGGGAATTATCCGGCGGCCAGCAGCAGCGCGTGGGTATCGCAAGGGCGCTGGCTGTGGATCCTGCGTTTATCGTCTGTGACGAGGCTGTCTCTTCCCTGGATCTGAGCTACCAGGGGCAGATCATCAATCTGCTGGAAAAGCTCAGGGATGAACGGGGGCTGAGCTATCTCTTTATCAGTCACGACGTCACGGTCGTGCGCCATATCTCCGATAAAATCGCTGTCATGTATCTGGGGCGTTTTGTTGAAGTCGGCGCCGCCGATGAAGTTGTCCAAAAGCCCGCGCACCCCTATACCCGTGCGCTTCTTGCGGCTGTTCCGATCCCGGATCCCGTAACGGCACGGGCCCGAACGCACAGACCCATTCCGGTTGAAGCTCTCAGTGCCTCACCGCCCCGGCAGGGCTGCCGATTCGCGGACCGCTGTCCGGACTGCATGCAGGTCTGTCTGGAACGTGTACCGGAGCTCCGGGAGGTGGCGCCCGGTCATCTGTGCGCCTGCCACCTGTACCGGTGATCCTGCGGAACGTACGCGGTCTGATCTGTAAAGGATAATAACGGCATGGCAGAGAATCTCTGCTATGCCGTTTCCCGTTTTCAGGGGCGCTTCCGCGATCACCTCCGGCCGTCTGCCATTTGTACTTTGATTTTCCGGATTTGTAATTCCATATCGTCAAAAGGCCGTGACGATATACGAGCGTGCATTCCGGAGAGGCAAAACCTGTTGAAATCGTAGATTTTTGCTCCCTTGTCCCTTTCCGCCTTGCAATAGGCCTCCCGGTTATTTATTATATATTTAGATGAGGTAACACTCTTTTCATCCGTTTTTCTACGGCAAACGGGAAAAGCGGATGAACGAATCAATACAAGGAGGCACAGAACATGAACACGGAAACGAAAGAGCAGCAGGAGCGTCAGGCCGGGGCACAAACAGCCGGCGGGGCAAACGGTGCGGTCACTCCCCTGTCGGGAAACGACGGATTGATCATTTGTCCCGTCTGCAAGGCCAAGCAGCAAACCAACCGCCATTTCTGCTATAAGTGCGAGGCCAAATTCGCGCTGTAACGAAGGCGGCCGCTCAGTACACCGGATCTTCACAGCTTGAAAGGACAAAAACAGAGGCGACTGGTTCAGTCGCCTCTGCTTTTTTTATAAGCTCAGAATACATCGCCATACGCCCTATTCTCTGCTGTCACGACGGCTATGGCTGGGGCCTTGCATTTTGCCCTTGACCCAGGCAAACACCGTACGGAGGGCATCCTCCGACGTAAAGCCGCCGGTGCCGTGTCCGGCCCCTTCGAGGCGGTAGAAAACTGCCTCTTTGCCGCAGGCGCGAAGCTTTTCATACAGCAAGACCGACTGGTTAAAGGGCACGATGTTATCCATGGAGCTGTGCATGATCAGCATCGGAGGCCGATCTTTCTCCTGCGTGATCCCGCTCAGTTTTTGGGTGTGACGCCGAAGATAAAATCCTGCATCTCATCATCGGTGGCGCCGTAATCGATGGTGATCTGGAACACGTTGTCTCCGATGGTCGTTGCAAATCTATAGAATCCGTCTCTCGTGGCGATGACCCAGTGCATGCCGTTGATGTCCTCTTCCCGCTGCTCATACTCGGTGCCGGACATGGTTTTTGCAACGGCATCCTCTGCGGTGCCGGAGGAGTTCCAGACGGAGACCTTGCCGCCGGTCTCGTCGTTCTCCATTACGTACTGGGCGGGAGTGGCGTTTTTCTTCTCGGTGTAACCCTCTTTGACACCTAGATAGACGTCCTTGAATTCCAGAACCACGGCGTAGACCGGTGCGCCTTCCTCCGGTA
>ONVR01000193.1 GCA_900321335.1 uncultured Eubacteriales bacterium
GATGGTGGTGGCCGGGGACCACGCCAACAACGACATGGCCGGCGACGAGGAGGACTCCTGGAAGACGGCCTTCACAGGCGCGGGCTACGAAGTGACCTGCCTGCTGGACGGACTGGGCCAGGTGTACGAGGTTCAGGCGCTCTACGTCGCCCACACCCAGGCGGCCATCGACTCCCTGGGATAATTCCCGATCAAACGAACAGATAAACAAACGGATAAAGGAGCCAGTATGAAACGGTTTTTCATGATTTTACTGGTGCTCCTCATGGTTATAACCAGCGTGCCCTGCGCGCTGGTTATTTCCGCATCAGCGGCGGACGGAGATATCGCCTCTGAGGATGAGCGGGCACCCCAGCAGGAGGTGGGACAGGAGGGCCTGGAGCCCGTCTACGCCTCCGATCTCCAGGACGGCACCTACGACATTCAGGTGGAGTCCAGCTCCTCCATGTTCCGCATCGACGCCTGCAAGCTCACCGTGGACGGGGATCACATGACCGCCGTCATGACCCTGGGGGGCACGGGCTATCTCAAGCTCTACATGGGCACCGGGGAGCAGGCTGCCGCCGCCTCCGAGGAGGACTACGCGGAATATCAGGAGGACGCGGAGGGCGCCTACTCCTATCAGGTGGACGTGGAGGCCCTCAACACGGTGCTGGAGTGCACCGGCTACAGCAAGCGCAAGGAAAAATGGTATGACCACCAGATCTTCTTCCTGGCGGACACCCTGCCCCAGGAGGCGTTTGCCCCCACCGCCTATACGGAGGCCCAGCCCGCCCGGCTGGATCTGGCCGACGGCAGCTATACCGTGGCGGTGACCATGACCGGCGGCTCCGGCAAAGCCACCGTGGAGTCCCCCGCGGCCCTGACCGTCACGGACGGGCAGGGGGTGGCCACGCTGCGGTGGAGCAGCCCCAACTACGACTACATGATCGTGGGCGGAGAGCAGTACCTGCCGGTGAACACCGGGGGCAATTCCGTCTTTGAGATCCCCGTGCTGACCATGGACGAGCCCTTCCCCGTCATCGGGGACACCACGGCCATGAGTCAGCCCCACGAGGTGGCCTATGAACTCACCTTTGACAGCACAAGCGTACAGATGGAGAAGAACAGCTCTCCCGTGCTGCTCATTGCCGTGATCGCCGCGGCGGTGGTGGTCGTGGCGGCCCTGGTGCTGACCCTGACCATCCGCCGGAAAAAGAAGGCATGAGACGGCTCCTGCGCCGGGGGGCGCTGCTGTGTCTGGCGGCGGTCCTGCTGACGGCGCTGCTGACGGGCTGCGGCGCCGCCGGAAAGGCGGGACCGGAGGATCCGCCGGAGATCCCCGGCATGACCTTCGATACGGCCCTGCCGCTGCAGTACGCCGACTGCTTTTCCGCTTACAGCAACGCCGACGGGTACAGCCTGATCACCGTCACCGACGGCCGGAACTATCTGGTGGTACCCGAGGATGGCGCCGTGCCGGACAAACTCCCGGCGGGCGTAATCGTCCTGCGGCAGCCTCTGGACCGGATCTATCTGGCGGCCTCCTCCGCCATGGCCCTGTTTGACGCCATGGACGGCCTGGACGCCATCCGCTTCAGCGGCACCGCCGTGGACAGCTGGTACGTGGAAAACGCCGTGACGGCCATGAACAGCGGAGCGATCCTCTTTGCCGGCAAGTACAGCGAGCCGGACTATGAAAAGCTCTTGGGGGAGGGCTGTGATCTGGCCGTGGAGTCCACCATGATCCTCCACGCCCCGGAGGTCCAGGAGAAGCTGGAGCAGCTGGGGATCCCGGTGTTCATCGACTGCTCCAGCTACGAGAGCCACCCCCTGGGCCGGACCGAGTGGATCAAGCTCTACGGGGTGCTGCTGGGCCGGCAGGAGCAGGCGGAGGCGTTCTTCCGGCAGCAGGCCTCCGTGCTGGAGGAATTTGCAGATACGGAGAGCACGGGCAAGACCGTGGCCTATTTCTTTATCAACACGGCGGGACAGGCGGTGGTCCGCCGCAGCGACGACAACGTCCCCCAGATGATCCGCATCGCCGGGGGCGAGTACATCTTCAAGGATCTGAAAAACCCCAACGCCAACTCCACCAGCGGTTCCGTGACCATCTCCATGGAGGAGTTTTACGCCGCCGCCAAGGGGGCGGATTACCTGGTGTACAACGCCACCATCGACAGCCCCATCGGCAGCGTTGACGACCTGCTGGACAAGAGCGGGCTGTTTGCCGAGTTTGAGGCCGTGAAGAACGGGAACGTCTTTACCACGGACAAGTACCTGTATCAGGCCACGGATATCGTGGGCGAGCTGATCGCGGACTTTCACACCATGGTCACCGGAGGCAGCGACGGGGACATGACGTTTTTGAAACACGTAGACTGAGGTGAGAGGCTTGGAAAAAGAAATGACGCTCTCCGGGGCCATGACCCGCCGCCGGCGGGTCCGCTACACCACCGTGTTCTGCCTGCTGGCGGCGGCCCTGTTTTTCCTGCTGGTGCTCAACGTGAACACGGGCAACGTCCACATCTCCGTGGGCCGGATCCTGGGCATCATCTTTACCCGGCAGGGCGACCCCACGGAGGTGGACATCATCTGGAAGATCCGCCTGCCCCGGCTGCTGATGGCGGCCATTCTGGGCGGGGCCCTGTCCGTGTCGGGCTTTCTGCTCCAGACGTTTTTTGAAAATCCCATCGCCGGGCCCTTCGTGCTGGGCATCTCCTCCGGGGCCAAGATGGTGGTGGCCCTGACCATGATCTGGTTTCTCAGCCGCTACGCCGCCGTGGCCTCGGCGGCCCTGATCGCCGCGGCCTTTCTGGGGGCCCTGCTGTCCATGGGCTTTATTCTGCTGATCTCCCGGCGGGTGACCCATATGGCCTCCCTGCTGGTGGCGGGCATCATGATCGGCTATATCTGCACGGCGGTGACGGAGTTCGTCATCACCTTTGCCGACGACGCGGACATCGTAAACCTCCACGGCTGGAGCCAGGGCAGCTTTTCCAACATGACCTGGTCCAACGTGGGCATCGCCGCCGGGATCGTGGGGGCGGCTCTGGTGGTGACCTTCCTGCTGTCCAAGCCCATCGGGGCCTTTCAGCTGGGGGAGGCCTACGCCCAGAGCATGGGAGTGAACATCCGGCTGTTCCGGGGACTGCTGATCCTCCTGTCCAGCCTGCTGTCCGCCACGGTGACGGCCTTTGCCGGGCCCATCTCCTTCGTGGGCATCGCCGTGCCCTTCCTCATCAAGCGCGCCCTGAACACCGCAAAGCCCATCGTGGTGATCCCCGCCACGTTTCTGGGGGGCGCCGTGTTCTGTACCGGGTGCGACCTGATCGCCCGGATCGCCTTTGCCCCTACGGAGCTGAACATCAGCACCGTCACGGCGGTCTTCGGCGCGCCGGTGGTCATCTTCATGATGATCCGCAGCAGAAAGCGGGGGTGACGGGATGGAAAATTACATCGTCAGACTCCGGAACCTCTCCGTGGGCTACAACGGCAAGCCCATCATTCACGACATCAACGTGGACATCACCCCGGGGGACATCGTCACCCTCATCGGTCCCAACGGGGCGGGGAAGTCCACCATCTTAAAGAGCATCACCCGGCAGCTCCGGCTGGTGGCCGGGGACGTGTACGTCCAGGGAAAGGACCTGAACGCCATCTCCTACCGGGAGCTGTCCTCCCGGCTGGCAGTCATGCTCACGGACCGGATCCGGCCGGAGCTGATGACCTGCTGGGACGTGGTGGCCACGGGCCGCTTCCCCTATACGGGCCGGCTGGGTCTGCTGAGCGCCGAGGATCACCGGATCGTGGAGCGGTCCATGACCGAGGTCCACGCGCTGGAGCTGCGGGAGCAGAATTTCAACGAGATCAGCGACGGCCAGAAGCAGCGGGTCCTCCTGGCCCGGGCCATCTGCCAGGAGCCGGAGATCATGATCCTGGACGAGCCCACGTCCTTTCTGGACATCCGCCACAAGCTGGATCTGCTGGGCATCCTCCGGCGCATGACCCGGGAAAAGGGCATCACGGTGATCATGTCCCTCCATGAGATCGACCTGGCCCAGAAGGTCTCCGACAAGGTCCTGTGCGTCAAGGGGGACGTGATCGCCGGGTACGGCACCCCGGAAGAGGTGTTCCGGGAGCAGGCCATCACGGCGCTCTACGCCATCGACAGCGGCTCCTTTGACCCTCTCTACGGCAGCGTGGAGCTGCCCCGGGTGGAGGGAGAGCCCCAGGTGTTCGTCATCTCCAACTGCGGCCGGGGCATCCCGGTCTACCGGAAGCTCCAGCAGCAGGGGATCCCCTTTGCCGCCGGCATCCTGTATGAAAACGATCTGGACTGCCGCCTGGCGGAGCGCCTGGCGGTGCAGGTGGTCACGGAGGAACCCTTCGTCCCCATCGGGGACGAGGCCGTGGCCCGGGCCCTGGCGCTGGTGGAGCGCTGCGGCCGGGTCATCGCCGCCGGACCCAGGATCGGGCCGGGAAACCGGCGCCTGGAGGAGGTGCTGGCGGCCGCCGAGGCCGCGGGCAAGCTGGAACGGGTGGAATAACGGCCAAAGGACCGGAGCGGGCAAAGCCCGGCTCCGGTCTTTTTCGGTTGCGCCGGGGCCGTCCATGGCCTATAATAGAGGCAGAACAAACCGCAGGAAACGGAAAGGAGAGATCCCCATGCGCCTGATCGTAAACACCAAACACGGCCCTGTGGAGGGCTTTGCCCGGGAGGGCATCCGCCGCTGGTTCGGCATCCCCTTCGCCGCCCCGCCCGTGGGAGCGCTGCGCTTTCGCCGGGCACGGGACCCGGAGAGCTGGACGGAGGTCCGCCCCTGCACCCGGATGGGCTGCGCCCCCATTCAGTTTGCCGCGGGGCCCATGGCGGAAACCATGGTGGTAAGCGCCCCCGTCAGCGAGGACTGCCTGTACCTGAACGTGTGGGCCCCGGAGCAGGCGGAGAAGGTTCCCGTGTTCGTATACATCTACGGCGGCGCCAACCACATGGGGGAGGCCTCCGCCCCGGATCACGACCTGTCCGCCTTTGCCCGGGAGGGCATGGTGGGGGTGAGCTTCAACTACCGTCTGGGGCCTCTGGGCTTTTACAACTTCTCCCGTCTGGGGCCGGACTTTGACTCCAACTGCGCCGTATCCGA
>ONVR01000299.1 GCA_900321335.1 uncultured Eubacteriales bacterium
ACGTTCTTGACCAGCAGAATGGTGAGCATGAACAGCTCATAGAACAGACGCTGAACAATGGTGCCCAGGATGATGAGCAGCAGACCGACCAGGAAGGTGCGGCCAAACAGCAGGAAGAAGCCCACACAGATGCACAGCATGGTAAACAGCACGTAGAAGAACTTGGCGATCTTCTCGATGACCAGATACTTCAGCCCGAAGAAGTTTCTCACAAAGGCGAAAAACGGGGGCAGCTTGCCTTCCTTGCTCTTGGGGAACACCATCACGTACAGCAGGATGGTGCAGACGATGGCGGCGATGATACCGACGATCAACTGCCAGCCGGAGAAAGTAGCGCGGGGGTAGTAGCCGTAGGAATACATGAAATAACCTCCTTTTTTGAACGTCATGCGTTCATGGTTTATTCATAATTATAGAGACGTGCGCCGGAAATGTCAAGGCAGGGTGACAATTTGATACCCTTTGTAACCGGACGCCGGGTCAGTTTTTGTCCCACTGGGCGCCGGTCTGGAGGCCCCACTTGGCAAACATGTTGTTGTAGAACTCCGGCCGGGGCGTGTCATACTGCAGACCCATGGCCATCTCCTGATAACCGAAGTTCACGTTGCTCAGAAGCTGCAGCACGTCCACAATGTCCTTGACCCGCTCGCCCCGCATGGTGAACATGACCTCGTCCTCGTCGCACAGGGCCCGCTCGTACTCGCCGGGATCGGGGAAGGTGATATTAAAGTCTTTACCTTTGAGCACGGGTATTGTAGAATGGACGCAGGAGTCAACAGGGTCCAGCGTCACGTCCAGCATCTCCCCGGTCTTGAATTTCATGGCCATGGTGATGCTGCGGATCTGGGCGGGACGACAGTAGGTACATACCAGATCGGGGATGAACCTGCAGGAGCGCAGGGGCGCGATGGTAAAGCCCAGGGGCCGCTTTTCCGGCTTGAGCATGGGATACTCGTCCCGGAGAAATTTTACGCCCCGCTGGGGATCGGCGAAGAAGAATTTCGTGCCCATGTACTCGTAATCCTCTTCTTCCAGATCCACCATTCCGAAGGATACCAGAGGCCATACGCACCAGTGGTCCTCCTTGAGCATGGTGATGGCCTTGCGCTCCCGGCGGCACATGGCAAAGGCCTGACACATGGACAGATGGCCGCCCTTGTCCCTGTAGGGACGCATGGAGCCCTCGGGGATCTCGTCCTCGCTGTAGATGACCTTCAGGGCAATGGGGGAGTAGCGCAGGATGAGCAGGCGCTCAAGATCCTGTCCCAGGTGATTGAATTCTTCGATCGTAGGCATTTTCCGTTCCTCCTGATTTATAATTTTCGGTATCAATTATTCTATCATTCCCGCTTCGTCCTGTCAAAGAAAAAGCGGGAATGAGACGATTTCCATTCCCGTGAGGAGGTTTTCCCATGGATCATGAAACCCAGCAGCTGAAAAAGCGTCTGCAGGAGCTGGCAGACCGCAGCGCCCGACGGCAGAGCTGGACGTTTTCCGAGTTTCTCAATCTTAATGAGCAGAGCGTGCTGCGGACCATCCCACCCTGGGAGCTGGCCGCACCGTACCGGCTGTGGGGCGGCTACGAGGGAGCGGAGCGTGTGGTGGCCTGCTTCGGCAGCGAGGACCTCTGCGGCTATATGCAGGATCCGCCCATCGTCTGCGTGAAGGCGGAGCCCCTGTCCCGGAAGTTTGCCGATCCCCTGTCGCACCGGGACGTGCTGGGAGCGCTCATGTCCCTGGGCATCCGCCGGGAGGTGACGGGAGATATCCTGCTGCAGGACAACTGCGCCTATATGCTCTGCCTGGAGAGCATGGCGGACTACATCGCCTCCCAGCTCGAGCAGATCCGGCACACCTCCGTCCGGTGTACCGTGGACGCACAGGTGCCGGAGGGCGTGACGCCGGAGCCCAAAGGGGCGGCCTTCGTCATCGCCTCGGAGCGGCTGGACGCGGCAGTAGCCGCCGTTTACAAGCTCTCCCGGGGGGAGAGCCAGAAGCTGTTTACCCAGGAAAAGGTGTTTATCAACGGCAAGTGCACCACACGTTCGGCAGATATGCCCGCCCCCGGGGACGTGATCTCCGTCAGAGGCTTCGGCCGCTTTATCTATGACGGGGTGGAGCGGGAGACGAAAAAGGGAAGGCTGCGGGTGCTGGTGCGTCTTTATCCGGGATGACCGGTATAAAAACCGGAAAAGCGTGGATACTACCTCTGTAACTGATTTGATCACGGAGGGATTTGCATGCGCAGTATTGTACCGTATTCCAGAAAGCTCACTGAGCCCGGCTTCTACAACCCGTTTCACCTTATGGACGAGGTGGAGCGATCCTTTTTCCGGGACCGGGGCATCGGGGAGTTCAAAACCGACATCCGGGACGCGGGGGACGCCTACGTGCTGGAGGCGGATCTGCCCGGCTTTCAGAAGGAGGACATCGACGTGGACGTGGACGACGAGAGCCTGACCATCAGCGCCGTCCGGAAAAACGTCTGGGACGAGAGGGACGACCAGGGGAAGTATCTGCGTCTGGAACGGGCCTACGGCTCCTTCAGCCGGAGCTTTCGCATCTCCGGTGTCCGGTCCGAGGGGATCGAGGCGCGGCTCAGCAACGGCGTTCTGATCCTGCGTCTGCCCAAGGCGGAAAAGCAGACCGGCCAGAGCCGACGGCTGACCATAGAGGAGTAAAAGAAAATGCCTCCGGCAAAAGCCGAAGGCATTACATATTTGCTTCAATCAGGCGCGGGTTACCTTGCCGCTGCGGAGGCATCTTGAACAAACGTAAACATGGGTAGGCGTTCCGTTAACAACTGCCTTAACACGCTTGATGTTGGGCTTCCACGTGCGGTTGCTGCGTCTGTGAGAGTGGCTCACCTGAATTCCAAAGGAAACGCCCTTTCCACAAACATCACACTTAGCCATCTGCTGCACCTCCTTCATTTTGTGCGCTTGTTTCCAGTAAACTGTCTTCAAAGCCTTACTATAATAACAGAACCTTTTACAAATTGCAAGTACAAAATAAAAAAAGATATTTTTTTTATTATGTTTTTGAAATGTGCCGGAAACCCTTGCAATAATCAAAGGATATGTGTACAATATATATAAATTTATACTTTTTTGCATCGGCGTTCTATATTCTATTGTGCACGGAGATGATCAGATGGATAACGGCATGAAACTGAAGGATCTGGCCAAGGCGCTTGATTTTAAGGTCGTATACGAATCGACGGATTTTAACGAGGTGATCCTTGCCTCTACAGATATCAGCAGACCCGCTTTTCCCCTTACGGGCTTCTACGAGGGCTTTGACCATACCAGGATCCAGCTGCTGGGCGGCATGGAGTTTGCCTATCTGCGGCGCTATTCCGATGAGGAGATCGCCCGGAAGTTTGACGATTTCTTCACCCACGGCGTTCCCGCCGTCCTCTGGTGCCACGACGTGGAGCCCCTTCAGGGCTGTCTGGAGATGGCGAAAAAGCATGACGTTTCGGTGCTGACCACGTCGCTTCCCACTTCGGACGCGGTGTCCATGTGCATCCGCACCCTGCGCAAGGCCGCGGCTCAGAAGATCACCCGCCACGGCGTGCTTGTGGAAGTCTACGGCATGGGCCTGCTGCTCATGGGCGAGAGCGGCGTCGGCAAGAGTGAGACCGCCATTGAGCTCATGAAGCGGGGACACCGGCTGATCGCCGACGACGCGGTGGAGATCACCGCTGTGGATATGAACGTACTGGAGGGCGCGGCGCCGGAGCTGATCCGCTACTACGTGGAGCTGCGGGGCATCGGCGTGATCGACACCCGCCAGATCTTCGGCATGGGCGCAGTCAAACCCTCCCAGCAGATCGACCTGATTGTGAAGCTGGAGCCATGGACCGAGGGGATCGAGTTCGATCGGATCGGCCTGACGGAGCATTCCACCACCATTCTCGGCGTTCAGGTGCCTACCCTGAGTATCCCGGTCAAGACAGGCCGGAACCTTGCCATCATCATTGAGGTCGCGGCCATGAACCACAGGCAGAAGATGATGGGCTACAACGCCGCCGTTGAGTTTACCAAGCAGCTCAACCAGGCGTTTGAGCGCAAGTAAACACCAATCGGTTAAGGAGCAGCATTTTGTATAACAGGATCATTGAGATAACGAAACAGATACAGGAGACAAATCCCGAGATCAAGGTTAGCTGCGATGAGAAGCTCAGCGCCCACACGTCCTTTCGGATCGGTGGGCGCGTTGCCGTCATGTTTTTCCCGGAGACGGCTTCGCAGCTGGCGCGCATTGCGGGAGCCTTTGAGGAAAACGGCATACAGCCGTATATCCTGGGCAACGGAACGAACATCCTGGCAAGCGACAAGGATCTGCCCATTCCGGTGATCAAGACCCTGCAGATGTGTTCCCTGGAGCTGACGGGACCGGGGGAGATCACGGCCCAGTGCGGCGCTACCCTCTCCCGGACGGCGATGTTCGCCATGGAAAAGGGTCTGGCCGGATTGTCCTTTGCCCACGGGATCCCCGGCACGGTGGGAGGCGCCGTGGTGATGAACGCGGGGGCTTACGGCGGTGAGATCCGGGACGTGCTGGTCAGCACCCGGGTATACAGCAAGGGGAAAATCTACACCGTTACCGGTGCGGACAACGATCTGTCCTATCGCCACAGCCGCTTTACCGACAGCGGCGAGATCGTCCTGGAGGCGGTTTTCCGCCTGGAGCCGGGAGACCCGGAGAAGATCCGGGAGGAGATCCGGGATCTGGCAGAGAGAAGAAGAAAGAGCCAGCCGCTGGATCAGCGCAGCGCCGGGAGCACCTTCAAGCGCCCGGCAACCGGGTATGCCGCCGCAATGATCGAGCAGGCAGGCCTCAAGGGCCTGACCGTGGGCGGCGCCCAGGTGTCGGAAAAGCACGCGGGCTTTGTGATCAACCGGGGCGGCGCCACCTGTGAGGACGTAAGAGAGCTGATGCGGCAGGTGCAGCAGGCCGTCCGGGAGAAATTCGGGACGGAACTGGAGCCGGAGGTAAAACTATGGAGCTTGTGATCATATCCGGACTCTCCGGTGCGGGAAAGAGCCGTGTGGCCGACGTGCTGGAGGACATGGACTTTTACTGCGTGGACAATATGCCGGTGTCCCTGATGTCCCGCTTCGCGGAACTGTGCGAGGCCTCCGGCGACAAGTACGAGCGGGTGGCCCTGGTCACGGACGTGCGCACCCTGGATAACTTCAACGATCTGTTCTTCACCCTGGACGAGCTGAGCGGACAGGGGATCGAGTACAAGATCATTTTCGTGGAGGCGGGCACCGCCGCCATCGTCAAGCGGTATAAGGAGACCCGCCGCCGTCATCCCCTGGCCGGGGAGGGCGTGGGGATCGTGGAGGCCGTGGAGCAGGAGCGTGAGCTCCTCAGCCCTGTGCGGGACAAGGCGGATTTCGTGCTGGACACCTCGGAGATGACTCTGGGGCAGCTCCAGCGGAAGCTGACCAAGTTTATCCGCAAGGACAGCGATGAACAGGGGATCATCGTCAATATCGTATCCTTTGGCTATAAATACGGCGTGCCCATCGACGCGGACATCGTCTTTGACGTGCGCTTTCTGCCCAACCCCTTCTATGTGGAGGCCCTCAAGCATAAAAACGGCATGGATCCGGGGGTCCGGGAATACATATTTTCCAGAGGCCCCACGGAGGCGTTTTTTGAAAAGCTCAAGGATCTGGTGACGTTTCTGCTGCCCTGTTATATCGAGGAGGGAAAACGCAATCTGGTGATCTGCATGGGCTGTACCGGCGGCCATCACCGATCCGTGGCCACGGCCTGCGCCCTGGGTGAGTTCCTGACGGAGCGGGGCTACAACGTGGAATACCGGCACCGGGATATCGAAAAGGAGTAACCAGACGCGCCATGGCATTCAACAAATACATCACGGCCTCGCCTGCCGTCGTCTGTATCGGCGGGGGAACGGGCATGTCCACCATGCTCAGGGGCCTGAAAAACTATGTAAAAGACATTACGGCCATCGTCACCGTAAGCGATGACGGCGGCGGTTCCGGCGTGCTCCGGGACGAGCTGGGCATGCCCCCGCCGGGGGATATCCGCAACTGTATCCAAGCCCTGTCCAACACGGAGCCCACCATGGAAAAGCTGTGGAGCTACCGCTTTGAGAGCGGAAGCCTGAAGGGACAGTGCTTCGGCAATCTGCTGCTTGCCGCCATGAACGGCATCTCCGAGTCCTTTGAGGACGCCGTGGCCAAGGTCAGCGACGTTCTGGCCATTACCGGCAGGGTGCTGCCGGTGACGGACGAGGACGTGAACCTGAAGGCGGAGCTGGAGGACGGCAGCAGCGTGGTGGGAGAGTCCGCCATTGCCCGGCAGAAGCGCATCCACGGATGCCGGATCAAGCGGGTTTCCCTGGTGCCGGAAAGGCCGCCTGCCCTGTATTCCTGCGTCAACGCCATTGAGAAGGCGGATATGATCATACTGGGGCCCGGCAGCCTTTACACCAGTGTGATCCCCAACCTGCTGGTTGAGGGGATCGCCCAGGCAATCATGGCCTCCGACGCCATCAAGGTCTATATCTGCAACGTCATGACCCAGCCCGGGGAGACGGAAAACTACACCGCCTCGGACCATATCCGGGCCGTTTTTGCCCACGGAGGCAAGCTGTTCGACTACTGCCTGGTCAACGACGCCCCGGCGGAGCCCACCGCCCTGGAGCGCTACGGCCGAAAGGGAGCCGAGCCGGTGACCGTGGATGCTCAGGAGATCGAAAAGCTGGGGGTGATCCCCGTGCTTGCCAACGTGGCCGGCTACGACAACAGCTATTACCGCCACAACCCCTGGCTGCTGGCGGCGGAGCTGATCCGGCTCTACGGAGAGAAGTCCCAGACAAGAGTCTATAAGACGGGGAGAAAGTGATGTCATTTTCCGCACAAGTCAAAGAGGAGCTGTGCCGTGTCAATCCGGGGCACAAGGGCTGTTATCAGGCGTTGTGCTACGGGGTTTTGCTGTATTGCAACACCTTTTCCGGCAGAGAGATCAAGATCATGACGGAGAACAGGAGCTTTGCCCAGACCCTGCCCCGACTGTTCAAGCGGGCCTTTGCCCTGAACTTTGACGAGGTGCCCGCAGATATGGACAGACCGGGCAAGCTCATTTTCCGGATCACGGATCCGGAAAAAACGGAGCAGATCTTCCAGACCTACGGCTACAGCGCCAAAACGCCGGTGCATCACATCAATCTGGGCGTTCTGGAAAACGAGTGCTGCCGCCGCAGCTTCATGCGGGGAGCGTTTCTGGCGGGAGGCTCCGTGACGGACCCGGCCCGGCAGTATCACCTGGAGCTGGTCACGGACCACTATAACGTCCGGGGAGAGACCTACGCGCTGCTCCAGGAGCTGGGATTTTCCCCCAAGCAGACGGACAGAAGCGGCAACTATATCACCTATTTCAAGCAGAGCGACGCCATCTCTGATTTTCTCACGGCAATCGGCGCCGCCGTCTCCGCCATGGAGGTCATCTCCGCCCGGATCGAGAAGGACATGCGAAACAGCGTCAACCGGAAGGTCAACTGTGACACGGCCAACGTGACCAAAACCGTGGAGGCCGCCATGGAACAGACAGAGGCCATCCGGAAGCTGGAGCAGGCGGGACTGCTGGAGGGCCTGCCGGAAAAGCTCCGGCAGACGGCGCAGATGCGCATGGATAATCCGGAGATGAGCCTCAGCGAGCTGGCCTCTGCGCTGGACCCGCCGGTGACGAAATCCTGCCTGAACCACCGGCTGCGCAAGCTCATGGCGCTGGCGGAGAGCCTGTGACAGAGTATCCAAAGCGGGCGAAAGCCCGCTTTGGTCCTGCAAAAGGGCGAAAAAGTGAGCCGCCGCACTTGAAAGCAGAAAAAAAGTGTGCTATATTGAAGTGTAAAATACAGAAATGATACACAAGGGGAGAACAACATGTCAGGACATTCCAAGTGGCATAACATACAAAAGACCAAGGGCGCGGCCGACGCCAAGCGTGCCCAGGCCTTCACCAAGATCGCCCGTGAGATGATCGTGGCCGTCAAAGAGGGCGGCAGCGGTGATCCGGCCAACAACTCCAGACTTGCCACCGTCGTCGCCAAGGCCAAAGCGGCCAATATGCCCAACGACAACATCAAGCGCACCATCGAAAAAGCGCTGGGCAGCGGCAATACCGATAACTACGAGCGCGTGACCTATGAGGGCTACGGCCCCAGCGGCGTGGCCGTTATCGTGGAGGCCATGACGGACAACCGCAACCGCACCGCCTCGGAGGTGCGCCACCACTTTGACAAGTACGGCGGCAACCTGGGGGCTGAGGGCTGCGTGTCCTGGTCCTTCGATAAAAAGGGCGTTTTCGTCATCGACGACGAGGATGAAGAGCTCGACGAGGATACCGTCATGGAGGATGCCCTGGACTGCGGCGCCGACGACGTGGTCAAAGAGGACGGCGGCTATACCATTTACACCGATCCCGACGATTTCGGCACCGTCAACGACGGTCTGACCGCCAAAGGTTACAGCTTCGTCTCCGCCCAGATCGAGATGGTTCCCCAGAACTATATCAAGCTCACCGACCCCGAGGACGTGAAGAAATTTGAGAAGATGCTGGACGTCATGGAGGACGACGACGACGTGCAGAACGTCTGGCACAACTGGGACGAGGAGTAACCTTCTTTCTTCTGAGAAAGGAAAAGGCAAAGAGAACTGTACAAGGATCTCTGCTTTATACTGTTCAACAAAAACAGACACCTTACTGCATCGACGCAGTAAGGTGCCTATTTTTATCGAGGTTCCCGACCTACAATGTAATCGATGCTTACCCCATAGAAATCGGCAAGCAGGATGAGAAAATCGATGGGAATGGTACGTGTGCCCTTTTCATACCGGCGGTAGACTTCACGATTACAGTGCAGAATATCCGCGACCTGCTGCTGGGTCAGATCATGGTCAATGCGCAAATCCTCGATTCTTTGGAAATACATAGTTACCACCTCTTTACAAATGCTATCATTTGGTGGCATTATGAAAGAAAAAAACAGCCGTTTGGTAGCACAAAGCTGTGGCGACGGCAATCTGATCGAAAGGAAGTAACAGTATGAAATCCAAGGATAATCAAAAACGGGAAGGCCTTAAAAAGAAAGCCATTCTAGGGGTTATCATCATCGCATTGGGGTTTGCGTGGTTCTATGTAATTGATGCTCTCTTTGGAAATGAAATGGCGCGAAACACGCAATATATATCCTATATACTGATGCTTGCTGGAGCTGTGCTGGCAATTGTTTCCGGTGTCCGTCTCGCTGGTACAAAGGCCATTGACAGTATGCCGCTATGTGATGTTTGCGGGAAAAAATAATTGGATCACCGTTAAAGGTGAATGATTCCAAAAACGGCGGGATCGCTTATCAATTATGTTCTGATTGCAATAGAGACTATTGCTTTATAGCTGGAAAGGACGGCATATATCCGGATACTGCCGCGGAGATCAAGGAAATCATCGCCGGGAAAGCAAATGCTGCCGGGATCATCGAAAAGAGAATGCGCTGCAATGTCTGCGGAACCGTTTTCTGCTACTCCAATAAGGATGTGGAAAAGAACAACGAGCTGTTAAGTCGAGCTGCGAGTGAAAGAAGACAAGCGGTGCTAAGCGCCTTGGGAACATCTGCGATTCAAAGCAATCAGGAAACCGCTCGGGCGGACAGGCTTGAATCCATGGTGAAGGATTATTCAAAATGCCCAAAATGCAATTCTGCTGACATTGTGGAAATATCGGAGGAGGAATATAAAGCATTTCAGGCATCAAATGAGAGGGAGAACAACAAGGCCGCTTCTTCTGCAGATGAACTGATGAAATTCAAAGAGCTTCTGGACAGCGGCGTCATCACGCAGGAGGAATTTGATGTGAAGAAAAAACAGCTGTTGGGATTATAATACGGATCGGCCAAGGCGCGGTTTTAACCTTTTCCCGGGGCGCAAGTGCGCTCCGGGAATTTCTTTGCCGTTGACTTTACCCGGGAAAGGGACTATGATGGTCTGGCAAGATCAACGAAAAGAGGGGACGCCATGAGCGTACAATGTGAGTACTGCGGCGGAATCTACGACGCCGCGGAGAAGAACTGTCCGAGCTGCGGCGCGAGAAACCCCAATCCCGTTACCGAGACGCCGAAGCCGCAGACCTCCGGCCGTACCGGAAAACCCACCACCATCCAGGAACTCAAGGACTTCTGCCAGAGCAAGGGCATGCCCCTGGAAAAGATGCGCTTTTTCATCGGGGAGGACTATAAGGCGCCCCGGGCCTTCGGCATCTTTCAGGACGAAAGCGGTCAGTTTGTGGTCTATAAAAACAAGGCTGACGGCAGCCGGGCCATCCGGTACCAGGGACCCGACGAGGCCTACGCAGTCAACGAGCTGTACCAGAAGCTCAGAAGCGAGATCGCTCTGCGAAACGGAAATTCCTCCGGCAGCAGCCGTTCCGTGTACGGAAAGAGGCAGAGCGGGAAAGCGCGCACCTTCAAGGGATCGCTTCTGATCATCTGCCTGGCGATCTTCGTGATCATGACGGTGTTCAATCTCATCAGGGGCTCTTCCGGCCCGCGCCGGGGCTACTACCAGTACAACAACGACTGGTATTACTACCAGAACAACGCCTGGTATCTGTTCAACACCGTCACCAACGACTGGGGCTATGCCACGCCGAGCTCCGATCTTCAGGAACATTACAACGACTATTGGGACAGCTCCTCCTATAACAGCGACTACGGCGTCAGCGATTTCAGCCAGAGTGATTACTACGCGCCCTCTTCCTCCAGCTACGATGACGACGATGATGATTTTAATTCCGACTTTGACAGATGGGACTCCGGCGACACGAACTGGGGCAACGACTGGTAAAGAAAAACGCCATATCCCTGAAACAGGTGCGGCCGTTGCGCGAAAGCGGACAGAGGAAATAATAATGAAGGAAAGCCCGGTTCTGTATGGTGCGGAACCGGGCTTTTACAGTACGGGGCGGTGTGCAGCTGCCGGTTGTTGGATAGATCTGAATAGCAGATCAGCGGCAAAAAGAAAGCAGACACTTTTTCAGTGCCTGCTTTCATCTTATCAGGTGCCTATCTCAAAACAGAGATATGGCATTCTTTATTTGGTGCGTTTACTTGTACGGCAGGGGATCCTGCTTAGGATCACCAGACTGCAGAAGCCTATGGCGGAGAGAACCATCATAACGAGCCAGAAGCCTGTGCGGCTGCTGTCACCGGTCTTGGGCGCTTTTGAGTCATTTGGGCTTGCTGCCGCTTGAATGGTCAACGTCGTTTCTGCTTTGCCGTCGTCGAAATTGACCGTGATGGTGTGTGTTCCGTCGGACAGTTTTTCCAGCGTCGCAGCATAGAGCGTGACCACCGTGCTGCCGGCCTTGGCTTCAAATTCGTCTGCCGACAGGGCAGTTCCATCAAGCTGCACACCGATAAAGTGACTGAAACAGGTGTCGTCCGCCTCGCTGCGCTTGACTGTGATGGTCACGGTGTCATTACTTCCGCGCGTCCATGTGCTGCCGCCGGTGCTTACTACGGAATAGCTGTCTTGTTTAGCCTCCGTCCACTTGGCATACAAGGTAATATTGGCGGTGATCGGAGTGGAAAAATCAAAAGGTACAGTGCATGCCTCATCCTGATACCAACCGGCAAAGTCCCAACCGGTTTTCGCAGGATCAGCTGGTTTGGTCAGCGTCTTTCCGCTTTCAACTGTTTGCGAAGCGGGCGCTGCGTCGTCGTTGGCAGTTTCGAACGCCACAGTGAGGTCGGCTCCATCGGATGGTACCGCAGAACTCTCTTTAAAAGTTGCTGTCACAGTAACGTTGGAAGCGGGCATAATAAAGTTGTTATCGCTGCTGACCGGAATCGTGTTTCCGTTTTCATCCACTACAGACAGTGTATCCAGTTCATAACCGGTTTCAGCGTTTATAATCAGTTGGACCGTATCGCCTGCCGCGAAATCCGTGCTAGCAATTGTGACTTCACCTGCAGCGGCCGAAGGAAGTTCGCAGGTCGCGGTATAGGTGGCTGCGGGAGCAGCGGGGGTGACGTTTTCCGTGCGGATATATAACT
>ONVR01000196.1 GCA_900321335.1 uncultured Eubacteriales bacterium
AGCAGAGGGGGCTGCGGGTGGCCAACCAGAAATTTGACCCCTACCTGAACGTGGATCCGGGCACCATGAGCCCCTTCCAGCACGGGGAGGTGTTTGTCACCGACGACGGCGCGGAAACGGACCTGGATCTGGGCCATTACGAGCGTTTCGTGGACGAGAGCCTGACGGGCAATTCCAGCGTCAGCTCCGGCAAGATCTACTGGAGCGTTCTCAACCGGGAGCGCAGAGGCGACTATCTGGGGCGCACGGTCCAGATCATCCCCCACATCACCGACGAGATCAAGTCCCGCGTTTACAGTCTGGACGACGGCTCTGTAGACGTGATCATCGCGGAGATCGGCGGCACCGTGGGCGACATTGAGAGCCAGCCCTTTCTGGAGGCCATCCGGCAGGTGGCAAACGAGCGGGGACGGGAAAACGTCCTGTTCGTGCATGTGCCCCTGATCGTGCAGATCCCCGGCTCCGACGAGCTCAAGAGCAAGCCCACCCAGCACTCGGTCAAGGTGCTTCTGGGTCTGGGCATCCAGCCGGACATTCTGGTCTGCCGCAGTGACGCCCCCATCACCCCGGAGATCCGCAACAAGATCTCCCAGTTCTGCAACGTCAGTCCCGACTGCGTCATCCAGAACGCCACGGCCCAGACCTTATACGAGGTGCCCCTGCTGCTGGCCAAAGAGGGCCTGGATCGGGTGGTCTGTCGGCGTCTGGGGCTGGATGTGCCGGAAGCGGATCTGGCCGAGTGGACGCAAATGGTCCAGCGGGAAAAGAACGCCCACAAGCGGGTTAAGATCGCGCTTGTGGGGAAATATACGCAACTTCACGACGCATATCTCAGTGTAGTGGAGTCTCTTAACCACGCAGGAACAGCAAATGACGCCATTGTGGAGATCCAGTGGATCGACTCCGAGACTGTTACGGATGAAAACGCCGGAACGATACTCGCCGGTGCGGACGGGATCCTGGTCCCCGGGGGCTTCGGAGACCGGGGCATCGAGGGTATGATCGCCGCCGCGGGCCATGCCATGGAAAACCGGGTGCCCTACTTCGGCATCTGTCTGGGCATGCAGATGGCTGTGATCGCCTTTGCCCGCTATCGGGCGGGGCTGACCGGTGCCCACTCCCGGGAGTTCAACGAGCTGACCGCCGCTCCCGTCATCGATCTGATGCCGGAGCAGGTCGGCGTCACCCGGAAGGGCGGCACCATGCGCCTGGGCAAATACCCCTGCGTGCTGGCCCCCGGCAGCCGGGCGGCGGCTCTGTACGGCGCCGCCGAAATCTCCGAGCGGCACCGGCACCGCTACGAGTTCAACAACGAATACCGGCAGATCCTCGCGGAAAAGGGATTGGCTCTCACAGGCATCTCCCCCGACGGCAACCTGGTGGAGATCGTGGAGCTGCCGGAACACCCCTGGTTCGTGGGCGTGCAGTTCCACCCGGAATTCAAGAGCCGCCCGGACCGGCCCCATCCCCTGTTCTACGGGTTTGTCAGGGCCGCCATCGAGGGAATGGAAGCCAGATAACAGCCAACCGTCCCGGCCGCTCCGGCAGAGACGATACGAATATACTTCACTGCAAAGGATGATCCCTATGTCAAATCAAACGGTAGTGGTACTGGACTTCGGCGGACAGTACAATCAGCTCATCGCCCGCCGGGTCCGTGAGTGCAATGTATACTGCGAGGTCAAGCCCTACACCACCCCTCTGGCCGCCATCAAGGCCATGGACCCCATCGGCATTATCTTCACCGGCGGCCCCAACAGCGTGTACGATCCCGCCTCCCCCCACGTGGATCCGGAGATCTTCACCTGGGGCGTGCCCATCCTGGGCATCTGCTACGGCTGTCAGCTCATCGCCTACACCTTGGGCGGCCGGGTGACCTCCGCCACCGACGCCTCCGCCCGGGAGTACGGCAAGACGAAGACGTATTTTGACGACGCCTGCCCCCTGTTCCGGGGCCTGCCCCGGGAGGGCATCACCTGGATGAGCCACGGGGACTATCTGGAGAAGGTACCGGCGGGCTTTGCCCTGATGGGGCATTCGGACAACTGCCCCACGGCGGCCATCGCCGACGAGAGCAGAAAAATCTTCGGCGTGCAGTTCCACCCGGAGGTCAACCACACGGAAAACGGCCTTGCCATGATCCGCAACTTCCTCTATGCGGTCTGCGGCGCCGTTGGCGACTGGACCATGGGAGACTACTGCAAGCGCACGGTGGCCGCTCTCCGGCAGCAGATCGGTGATACGGGGCGTGTGCTGCTGGCCCTGTCCGGCGGTGTGGACTCCTCCGTGCTGGCGGCTCTGCTGGCCGAGGCCGTCGGGGACCGGCTGACCTGCGTGTTCGTGGATCACGGCCTCATGCGGAAGAACGAGGGGGACGAGGTGGAAGCCGCCTTTGCCAAGTGGCAGGTGCGTTTCGTCCGGGTCAACGCCCAGGAGCGTTTTCTGTCCAAGCTGGCGGGGGTCACCGATCCCCAGACCAAGCGGCGGATCATCGGCGCCGAGTTCGGTTACGTCTTCCGGGACGAGGCCGACCGCTTTCACATTACCAACCAAGACTTTCTGGCCCAGGGCACCATTTACCCCGACGTGATCGAGTCCGGGGAGGGGGACGCGGACGTGATCAAGAGCCATCACAACAAGCTGCTGCCCCCGGAGGTGGTGGCCCGCTTTGCCGGGGTCATCGAGCCGCTGAGCCTGCTGTTCAAGGATGAGGTGCGCGCCCTTGGCCGGGAGCTGGGGCTGCCCGACTATCTGGTCAACCGCCAGCCCTTCCCCGGTCCCGGTCTTGCCATCCGGATCATCGGCGATATTACCAGGGAAAAAGCCGACGCTCTCCGGGAGGCGGACGCCATTTTCCGGGAGGAGATCGCAAATGCCGGTCTGGACCGGGAGATCAGCCAGTATTTCACGGTGCTGACCAACACCCGCTCCGTCGGCGTCATGGGCGACGGCCGGACCTACGAATACGCCCTTGCCCTCCGGGCCATCACCACCAGCGACTTTATGACCGCCGACTGGGCCCGGATCCCCTACGACGTGCTGGACCGGGTCAGCGTCCGCATCGTCAACGAGGTCCCCATGGTCAACCGCATTGTCTACGACATCACCAGCAAGCCCCCCGCCACGGTGGAGTGGGAATAATCACAGAAAGCCTAAAAACCCAGTAATATCAAGGGTTTTCGGATTTCGCTCACCCCTTTTGATAACGATTTGATAACAATCCTTAGAGTGACCATTATTCTATACCACGAGTGGTTTGTAGGTTATCAGAATAATTATCAAGTGGTTGTTGTCAACAATTAAATCTGTATTAGACGATTAAAAAGCCCTTAACTGTGGATTACCGCAGTTAAGGGCTTTTTGTCGTCTTATTTCTTAGTCCGGTTTCAAACGGTTTTTGAACGCTTCGACCATAGCATCACTGAGTTCTTGGGAAGGAACTTTAACCCATCCGCCCGTTGTATCGAACTTAGGATAGCAGAGCCACCGAAATCATAAACCAAAACCTAATATGTACTTAAAC